>PLEQ01000365.1 GCA_003136475.1 Deltaproteobacteria bacterium | reverse complement strand
GCCATATTTCATGGCATACGATAGTACACCTAGATCTTCCGCAAAGGCCTTGCATTTAGCTTTGAAATCATCGGTCTTGAGTTCCGGAGTCGTGCAGATTCGGGTGTCAGATTTTTCAACGAGACAGTAGCCGTACCACGTTTCCGTTTCGGCAAGCGCCAACGTCGATGCAAACATAGCGAATAGAATGACCATTTTTTTCATTGCGAGCTCCTTGTTTTATGATGAAGATTTTTCTCCCGAAAATTTAGCATAGTTTTGTAAGACCAGCACAAGCTTTCTGAAATTTTGAGAATGCGCTATTCTGAATTTAGAAAAATCAAAAATACAGGGAGAGCGAATTGATGAACTCTTTTCTAGGACGTGTATTAGGCCTGAGCGAGCTAGTTTTGCTACTGCTCATGCTTTTCTTAGAGGCCTGTGGTGGTTCATCGGGTGGGTCGGGAACTTCGCCGACTCCAGTGGCCGGCTCATCTAATAGTGTGGCGACCTCAGTTGTAGCAGATCCCGTTGCCCAGGGTCTGCTTCTTTCGTCGAACGTTGATAATGTGGTCAATGCGGTTTCCGATGGGGGCACGGGGTTGAACCGTGGCGGCGGTGGTGGTGCGGATGTCACACTTGCCGGGACGGAGTTTGCCGAATCCCGTACGTGTTCGACTGCGAACACGACTGCGGCGGTTAGTGTCGTAGGAGCAAACGGTGCGGTTTGGACTGTGACTAAAAACACACCTTTTACGACGATCGCTCGTACGTTTACTGGTACGCTCGGCAATCGAACCTATGCCTTGAATAGTGACGGAACGGCATCAGGGGATACAGAGCTTTGGTATCCAGGACTTTACTTCGGGATGCTAAATATCAGTGCAGCGGCTGCTGGCGATGATTTTGGCAATACGCCCACGTCAGGCGTCCCCACTCCGACTCCCACAACTGGGGCATCGTCGACCTCTTCGGGAACTTTAGGCAGTGTGGGCTGGTTCAGTCTCGATGGTTCGTGGACAGGTGTGCCGGTGTGGGAGGTGGGTGCTCATTATAAAGGTGCTGGACTAGCGGTCTCGCAAACGGAGGGTATGGTGATGTATCTCACTTCGAATATGCCGGTGGTAAGCGCCGCTTCGACAGCTCCGACAGTCGGGGGTACTTATGCTCCGCTGGCTATGGTGACGGCTGCCAAAGACGTTTCCAGTCCTTACTCGGTGCTAGGGCAATTCGCAAATGGTGCGCTTCCCTCATTTACGAGCACGGGACTCGCTATCATTGACGGCACGAGCACGAGTGTGGGCCAAGCTGGGACCATTACGACCGCAGGAATTCCAGCCAGAATTTACAATCCGCCGAGTGTTTTGAGCTGTGGTGATGCCTCGAATGTGGATCCCGGTTATCGATTTTCGCAAAACGTGGCAAGTCTCACCAAAATTGCCAAAACCAAGACGAATTATGTAGCCACCTATCCGAAAGGTTCGCTTAGTGTGAGTTGGGTCGGCTCTAGAACTGTGACTTGGTCTGATCCTGCTCTCGTTACACCTTATACGAGCACGCCAAGCTCGCCGTTTTTTGATGAAAATGCCGGGACCTTGTCTTTGACACGTACTGTCCAAATCGGTTCCCAACCATCGCCCAATACGGGTGTCTCTCAATACACTCCGACCGGTAACTCAGCCGGAGCCCAGGTCACCGACCTCATTTATTCCAGTACACCGCTAGTGGATATCACAACTCGCGATTTAAATAACAGTTGGCAATGGACGAGTAAGACGATCAGTAGCGGAGTCTTGACGACCACGCACTCGATCGGCACAGCTGCAGCGAGTGCAACGATGGTGACAACGCTCAGCAATCTCGTTTTCACTTATAATTCCGTCGCGTCCAAAGCGTGTACACCCACTTCAGGTACAATCACAGCCGTGATCACTCCTACCGACACCGCTCTCGATGTCATCACGATTGAGTTGAAGTTCGGGTCGAGCATCGGTATTTCCTCAGCCGCGAGCGGCGTGACCTCGACAACCACTTGCGCTAAAGGCAGCACGGCATCGACTAGCTCTCCGGCCACCAACTGTACAGCTATTGCCGAAGCCAATGATCCGACTTACATCCCTCACGGTTGTAATTTCTAGGTCAGGCCGAACTGTTTTTGCATGATGCAGGCACTGGCGAGTATCATGAGCAAGATATCCAAATTCATCTTCGTCTCCTGCGTACCCGTTATGGCACTGTCGAGCAGTTTGAGTACCGACTCTTGATTGAGGAACGGAATCGCTTGCGAACTGCGCAAAGTATCCTGGATAAATTGCTTCATCCGAGGGTCACTTTGATCCGACATGGCTGGAGGTGCCAGAAACGGATGTTTTTGACGCTCATAGATTGTGCGCGTGATGAAGGGCTTAGCGGCTTCGCGTAAAGTATATTTTTCCGTCATGCCCCGAATCTTCATATGGGCCGGTAGTTTGACAACATACTCCACCAATTTGTGATCGAGAAACGGGACTCTCCCTTCAATGGAGTGGGCCATCTCCATCCGGTCACCCAGTATGGTTAGTAAATAATACGGTAGAGTCACCTTCGACCACAGGTAAAGCGATTGATCGAGTTTTTCACGTCCTGTCACCTGCCCTGCAATGTCGAGAGTGCTCAAGAGGTAATGGACTGGGTTGCGCTGTGCCAGGCGGTTTTTGAAGTCCGTGTTTAAAATTTCATCGACCTGCAAGCCTTGGTTTGAAAAGCCCTGCATCCAACTTGGTACATAACCGAGCTGGGATCGAATATTGTAGGGGTCGGCGTTGGAATCGCTCGCTAGGAGCAAGCCATGGGAGATCTTGTTGTTGCGGATCAAGGTGTCGAGAAGTTCCTGACGCTGCGCAGGATCCGAGTCTTTAGCATAGAGAATTTGATCTTGGCGAAAATGCGCGTAGCCACCAAAAATCTCGTCGGAGCCTTCGCCCGTTAGGACAACCTTAAACCCTGCCTTGCGCACAGCCTCGCTTAGATAGAATTTGGCAACCCCATGACCGTTGAAAAAAAATCGCTCGGCATGCCATATCGCGTCGTTCATAGCATCCGCAATTTGTGACTGTGTGATCGATACCGCTTGAAAAGGTGAGCCGACATGCTTGGCCATCTCTTCTGCTTGAATAGCTTCGTTATAATCCTGATCGGTGAAGGTCAGTATGAAAGACGACACCGGTTTCTTGCTGATGCTTTGTGCAATACCTAGCAAGGAACAGGAATCGAGTCCTCCGCTAAGATAGCTGGCTACCGGAACGTCGGCTTCCAAACGCAGACGTACGGCTTCGATCAGTTGCTCACGAAAACCCTCGATAGCATCCTGTTCATTGGCAAGTGCAGGCCGTTCGCCCTCTTTGGGGTAATCAAAATCCCAATAACTTTGAATATGCGGAGTGGAGCTATAGAGCGATTGGATCAAGTAGTGAGCCGGGCTGATCTGCTTGACGTCTTTAAAAAGCGTAGTGTCTGGTAGCGGCATAATATGTATAGTTTGATAGAAACTATCTTCGTCCCAACGGAGCCTTAAACCTAAGGGTAAAAACGCTTTGACTTCCGAAGCAAAATAGATAGTGTCGTTTTGTACAGTGTAAAAAAGCGGTTTTACGCCGAAGTAGTCGCGAGCGGCAAAGACCCATTGGTTGCGTTGATCCCAGAGCACAAAAGCAAACTCGCCACGTAAATGCTTGAGACATTGCACTCCATAACGTTCGTAAAGCGCTATAAGAATCTCGCTGTCGGACTGTGTTTTAAAGCGATAGCCTGTCGCTTCCGCTTCTTTGCGGATCCGCTTGTAATCATAGAACTCACCATTCACGACCGCCACGATTGAGCTATCATGATTGGTCAGTGGCTGCTGACCGGTGCTGAGATCGATGATACTCAGACGCGTATGAGCAAAACTGACCGTGCCCGCTGCGTTTTGCCAAATACCGGACTCATCAGGACCCCGATGCTTGATCGATAATAGAGCGCGATTGAGAACTTCAGGCGAGTAAGCCCGTGAACGACTCGCAATGCTTATAAAGCCACACATCTAACGAACCTCGACATGATAAAGAATTTAAGTTATCTAAACCTTTTCAGCACGGAAGAGCCAGCTCTTTTCGAGAAGAGTCAATCTGACGATCTTTCGCATTCGCTAGCTTGGGTGTATTTCCTGATTTCTATGAACAAGACTATGAGTTTAAAGGAGTTCGCCATGAAAAGAATTTTAGCCATCGGCGCTGTGTTCGCTTCGTTAGTTGCGGGGGGCCAAGGATATGCCGCAATCCTAGCACCTCTCGAACTTGATTTCAAAACAACGCACACAGTGCTGAGTCAAAAGTCCAAATTGGAAGCTAGCTGTGCTTATCTTGTAAAATACGTCGATTTTGACGAGGCTATCGTTCAGAAAAAATCAAATGCACCCGTCGAATTGACGCACGTCGAAGGTGGCTTCAAGCTGTCTTTGAATAGACCTCTTCATATCGGAGGACCACTGATTAAAAATTTTGAAACGGTGTTCCAAGGTTGCGACGTGACTTTGAAGGTGAAAGTTCAAGACGAGACCACCGAAACTAGCCGAGTTATTGAGTTTCATCTGGGAAAAGATGAGAAAGATAATTTGTTGATCCTCCAGCATCTCGCTAAAGAGCCTTTGGAAATGACACCATTTTAGCTTAAAGACCAAGGCCCGCGCTTTCTAAAATTTTACCTCAGTTGGCCTGCCTTCAGTCTGGCATTTCAGAAAATTAGACTAACGACCGACAGTATAAGAGTTCAACTATGAAAGGGACTCTCCATTGCGTACGGCGTTAGTTCTCACAGGTGGCGGCGCGCGAGCGGCCTATCAAGCCGGAGCCGTAAAAGCTATTTATGAAATTTCCGAAAGCATGGGGCTGAAGCAACCTTTCCAGGTGATGACAGGTACCAGTGCGGGAGCCATCAATGTCGCTTACTTAGCTTCTCACGCGGACAACATGAAAGACGCGACACAGAATCTTACGAAGCTATGGTCTGAGTTGAAGACCAATCTGATTTTTAAAAGCGACTCTCTCTCTCTGTTGCAGATGGCCTTGCAGACTTTTCTGGCGCTTGCCACAGGACGTGTCTTAGGCAATAAGAAGACGCCGTCGCTGCTCGACAATTCACCGCTTAGAGTTTTAATTGAGCGCGAAATCAATTTTCAAAACATCAAAACGAATATTGGCCTGGGCCACTTGAACAGTTTGGCGATTGAAGTTATGAACTACTCCACTGGCATGAGCTGCACCTTCTTTCAAGCTGCGTCTGAGATTGCACGGTGGGAGCGCTCGAATCGTATATCTCTCGCGACAGAAATTTTGTCGGATCATGTCATGGCTTCTTTGGGCATCCCTATACTCTTTCCCCCCATCCGAATCGGTGATCACTATTTTGGTGACGGCAGTTTGCGCAATTACACCCCGCTCAGCCCAGCGATTAAGTTGGGTGCGCGGAAATTATTGATCGTTGCGGTACGCGGAGCCAAACAAGCGGTGGGAGGAGATGCAGCGACGACACCAAGCTTGGGACGTGTCGCAGGTCTCGCGTTGAACTCCGTTCTGTTGGATGCGGTGGATATCGATTTTGAACGTCTCTCCCGTGTTAACGAAACGGTGCAGAAACTGCGACCAGGTGTCGAGACACCTTTAAAACCCATTGAAGTTTTTATGATTCGACCCACGATGGATGTCGGTAGTCTGGCAGAAAAAGAAGTTCATGCTATTCCCTGGGGGCTGCGCTATCTCTTGCGCGGGCTTGGGGATCCCCGAGAATCCGCAGACTTGATCAGCTACCTTCTGTTCGAAGCTTCTTTCACAGCCAAATTGGCAGAACTGGGTTACCGAGATGTGATGGATCAAGCCGATGAAATTCGACAGTTTCTGGGTACGGATGCGATTCTTTCCTCCCCGCAAAATCAAAAGAAAAGCGCCTAGCGGAGTTCCCAGCTGCCTTGTTTTGAGCTATGCTGAAGCCGAACCCTTCTATGGCAGGAGCGTATATGATTCGATCATCCAATCCCACTTTGAGCCCCGACGTTTTTCAAAGATCGCGCGACGGTCTTGCCACCGAGACCATGACGGTCAGTGGGACCGTGAATAAGTGTTTTGTTCTTTTACTAATCGTTTTGGCGACAGCCACCTGGTCGTGGCAAGAAACTTTGAAAGTCTTCTTGGCCCAGAGCGCAGAGGGCGCTGTGTCCGGGGCTGGCGGCTTTCCCATCTTAGTTTTAGGCGGCGCCATTGCTGGCGTTATTCTGGCGCTGGTCACCGTTTTCTTTAAGAAGCTTTCACCCTATACTTCCCCGGCCTATGCGGTGGCCGAGGGCCTTCTGCTAGGAGGCCTTTCGGCAGTGATGGAACAACGCTACCCAGGGATTGTTTTTCAAGCTGTACTGGGTACTTTCGGGACCTTTTTCTTCATGCTTTTCTTGTATCGGAGCAACTATGTGCGAGCCACGGATGGGTTTAAGCGGGGCATGGCGGCCGCTCTGGGTGGTGTGTTCTTTGTTTATCTTATCACTATGATTCTCGGCTTTTTTGGCAAGCACATTCCTTACATTCATGAAAGTGGACCCATTGGCATCGGTTTTAGTGTAGTCGTTGTCGGTATTGCAGCTTTCAGCCTCATTTTAGATTTTGACCAAATCGAAAGCGGTGAGCGCGTCCGGGCACCGAAGTTCATGGAATGGTACGGAGCCTTTGCTCTGCTCGTTACCATGGTTTGGCTCTATCTTGAAATGTTGCGACTTCTTGCCAAGATTCGCGATCGTAGATAAGTCCGAAGGCTAGCTTCTCCCCCCCTCATCTTCTGAATACTCATACTCTTTCTGCCAGCGCGATATAATAGATACAGATCATTGCTATACTCTCCCGGTTCTTGTGAAGCTGGTGAACTTATGAAAGTCTTGGATCATTCTCCTCTCACGCTCTGCGTGCTACTCTTAGCCAGCATAAGTTGGAGTTCTGGCGCC
Organism: Deltaproteobacteria bacterium; assembly: GCA_003136475.1. Classification (GTDB taxonomy): domain Bacteria; phylum Bdellovibrionota_B; class Oligoflexia; order Oligoflexales; family Bog-1112; genus BOG-1112. Next base: position 436 of record PLEQ01000365.1, on the reverse strand, counting down.
GTTGGTGCTTGGCCTAGTGTGAAGCGTCCGATGAAACTGTTTGTGAATAAAAAATTACTCAGTAAGAGATTGCAAACGACCCTCAAAGAAATTGTAGCGCGTAGCGCTAACTATGGCGGTGGTATTTTTCGCATTGGGAGTGCCGTAGGTCCGATTTGGGAGGGGGCCTATGGTTATATTGATCAAACGCAAAAAAATAGCATTGGCGTACGCTCTACATTTGAAATTGCAAGCGTGACAAAAACTTTCACTGCGACAGTGGCACTGCAGTTGTGCGAGGAAAAAAAAATTCATCTCGATACCCAACTGGAAGATTTGTTGCCACCCTCAACCATTAAAAAACTCTTAGTCCTCGATCACAACGACTATAGTGGTGAGATTTCCGTCAAACAGCTTTTGAATCACACGAGTGGACTTGCTCACTATTGGGATGACC
>PLEQ01000181.1 GCA_003136475.1 Deltaproteobacteria bacterium | reverse complement strand
GGCTTTACCAGACACTCTCTAAGATACCGCGAACAGTTATTGACTCCGATACCCAATGCCGAACGAACAGCTGCAGCTAGCGACGGACTTACTGATACACCCGCCGTATTGTTTTTAAAATTGACAAAGGCCGATCTCATATTTAAGCATAATGTTATAAGCTTGTTATGATCTTGGAAACTTTGTAATAAGAGGTCACGGGTGGGCTGTTGAGTTGTTCTAACAGCCACTGGGTTGGCTGTTTGCCATGTTAGGGCACAGTTTTGTGTCGGCACTATAGCCGTGAAGCTTTGAACACAAGCCCGTACTTGAATGATCGGCTCTTTTATAGGATCCAGTAGATTAGGCAAACTAATCTCAGAAGTATTGAACATGCTACTAGGTGGTACAATTTTGCAATTGTTTGGGTTCTGCGGATCACAGAACTGGATTTCAAAGTATCCGGATTTCGGATCAACATTTTCTAATTGAATTTTGAGCGCATCAGAACCACACATTCGGTAGACAGTTGCCGTTACTTGCGGCGAGACTAGCGTCGTTCCATCCACTGAGCCAGTTGTTGTCGAGGTCCCTACTAACGCTAACTGCTTAGTGTCCGTACTTGAGCTGCTGACAGATGCCGACTGTTCGCCCTTTTTTTTGCAGGAAAAAGTCAGCAGCAGTAAAATGCAGGCTCCGGCCTTCAATATTATGCGCATCACATAACCTCAAATGTAGTATTAAAATCTATTTTACCACAGACGCGTTTTTTTGAGGCGGTGCGCAGACACGAAAAAATGATCCAATAATTTTTTAAATTCAATCGTTTCTAAATTATTTCTATAGTTACTGAAGACGTGTGGCAGATTTACGACATCGAATCATGGAATGATTGGAGAACCCTTGCGAGAATCGAGATTTGAATAGCAGACCTTCGATGTGTGCTGCCGGATCGCGTATGACTGCCATACAGTCCTCTGCGGTACGCAGAACAGCGAGTGTGGCAATATGGGGTGAGAGATAGGCTCGTGGTAGAAGCTGATAGCGTTCTTCATAACCCAGGGTAGCAAGGATGACGTCATTAGCTTTAATGTAATCAAAAAGAAAAAGTTTCTTTTCTGGCTTCAGCCATTCTGCTTCAATAGCGGACCAACCTTTTTGCAGGTCGAGTATGCGTCGCAGTTCCGTGATGATTTCGGTATCCAACTCTTTGGCGTGTAGTTGGCCATGCCGATTAAAAGCCAGGCACTTTTCAGCTGGGTTGGCGGATAAATGGATCTGGGCGCGATGGCCATGAATTTTGCATTGCCCCCACCACCCTTCCTCAAGAATACGGCGGAAGGCGGAGATATCGACTTTTATCTCCTTCTTCGGATGCGCCGTTTTGATAAACGCTGAAGCTCGCATCGCGCTATTTCTCTTTGTTGGAATGAAATCAAACGCAAAGTTTACCACGCCCAACTCTTTTCTACCTAGGGATTCAAAAAGAGGACTTTAGACGGAGCATGCGAGGTCGTCAAGCGTACGGAGGCTCATTTGATATAGTNNTTTTGATCCGAAGCTGCTTAATCATCTCCGCAAGTTCATGCGGGGTTTTGGCGTACTTTTTGGCCTTGTCTATCGCCTGCGGGCTTGCTTTCATCAGCATAGGCTTGAAAAGTTTGTTGAGAATCTCCTCAGGTAATGTCTGGAGAGCTCTTACAACGATTTCATAATGTTCCTCTAAGACTGCACCATCGAAACGTATGCTGCTATGGTCTCTCACGATCATTTCCTCTGCAGCTGCTTTCCCCCAACGTCTCTCAAACTCTTCTTGATCTTCTTCGGAAAGCCCTGCACTCGAATCTTGAATGATGTAATTTACAACGGATTCCTTACCTAGAATCTTAAACGATTTCGTACGTCCTTCCTTCCTGACGCGTTCACAATATTTATCAAGGCCGTAAGTCACGACTTTATCTTTGTGAACGGTGGCCTCTGCTTCAAAATGCTTAGCCTGCTCCTGATACTCACGAAAAAGGTCAATCGATCGCTGAATATCTGCCGGAGGCGTTATCGTATCGACTTTGTTTTCTGCAGGTTCTTTCGTTTTGCGTGTTTTAAAGGGATCGACTTTTTGTTTTTTGGATTGTGCCATGGCTTCTCCCTACTCTTAGTTTCCTCATCGGCTACACGCCTTGGTGAATTGAGAATAATCTCGCAAAACTGGTAGATTTAACCCTATTAATAGGCGAAAATAGTGCAAATTTTGAATTCATCAGAAAGACAGCTATGAAAACAGGGAAAAAAGCCTTAGTTATCGGTGCTTCGGGCCTCGTAGGGCATTACGTCCTGAACCTGCTACTGCAGAGTCCAGACTACTCCGAAGTTCACGTGCTCGCTCGCAGTCCACTTGTCTTGCCTGATAGCAAGAGTGCAAAGCTACAAGAGACTATTCTCGATTTTCATAAAATGCGGACCTTATCGGACAAGATTTTTCAAGTTGACGATGTTTTTTCCTGTTTAGGAACGACGACGCGTAAGACCTTAAACCTCGAAATCTATCGCAATATCGAAATCGACTATCCCGTTATGCTGGCCGAGATCACCGCTGAGCAAGGTGCTAAGAGTTTTCATTAGAGTTGTCCAAGAATT
>PLEQ01000108.1 GCA_003136475.1 Deltaproteobacteria bacterium | reverse complement strand
CAGTATCTGGTGCAGAAGTCCTGCGACGCTACGCTCAATTTCTACCTGACTTGCAAGCCAGCGCAAACTATGATTATTCCCGTGGGCGCACCCTGTTGACACTCCCCAGTCCGACAACAGTCAGCACTCGCAATTTTGGGCCATCGTATCAACTTTCAAGCTCCATCAATATTTTCAATGGCTATTCCGACTATGCCACAATGAAGGCCGCGATCGCTCGAAAAAGTGCCAACGAACTCAGCTTGAGCCGTGCCCGTGAGCAGATCGCAGTCGACATTACGCAAGCATTTTTGCAGGTAAATCTCGATGCGGAATTGGTCACCATAGCACGCGAAAACGTTCGCGTTTCGCTCGAACGCCAAAATCTCCTGACTGAGCAAACACGTGTCGGTATCAAAGACCTCTCGGATTTGTATAGACAAGAGGCGCAAACCAGTAGCGACGAAGCAGCCCTCATTTCGATTGAGAACAAACTGCGCGATGATACTATTCAACTGGTGAGACGGCTCCGCCTCAATACAGCGCAAAACTACGCATTCCAAAAGAAAACGAGCGATGACAAAGGCTCCTCTTTAGAGACACTTAGTGAAGAAGCTCTGATTGCAGAAGCGCTCCAACAACGTACAGACTTTCAAGCTTCGCAAAAAACTCTCAATGCTGCGACTTGGAGCATAAGCTCAGCCCAAAGCAGCTACTATCCCAAAATCAACTTCAATGCGAATCTTGCCGGCTTAGGGAGAAATGTCACTAAACAATTTGTCAATGGCGTCGATCTTACACCCAACCAGCAAACAAACCTCTGGGTGCAAAGTCGGGAGAATATTCTCTGGGATGCCGGTATCTCCCTAACTTGGGCAATCTTTGACCGGCAAGTTACACGTTACGCTGTAGCCCAAGCTGCAGCTGATAAAGCCAATGCTCTCATCGACTTGGAAGACGAAAAACTGCAGGTTATCAGTGATGTGCGACAAGCTGTGGGTGACTTAAGTGCAGCGAAACGCCGGCTCGAAGCCACTGAAAAAGGTATTCAAGCTGCTGAAAAAGCCTATGAAACCGTGTTTGGGCGCTACCAAGTAGGCGCCGCTTCGTTCCTGGATCTGATTTCGGCGCAAAGCGTCTTAGTCGATTCACGTTCCGCAAAAGCGCAAGCTCAGATGGATACCCTCTTACAAAGTCGTGTCCTGGCCCATGCCGTAGGTATCATCCTTTTAAAAAACTAAAACAGAGCATTTTCTACCCAGTGCCAACTGTCTAGAGCTGACGAATAATAGATAAAGGGCTCGAAGAAAAGGCTTTGCGTTGAGTCATTTTGTCTCTTTTACCATTGGCAATTATTCCTGCGTCAAATTACTAAGCATATTCGGTGGCGCGATGCTGATTATCGGTATCAGGAAGTGTATAAGCAAATAGGTGAGCTGATTGACACTTCGGACTGGGTNNGCCGAAACTGGTCAGCGTGGCTTTCTCATCACGGGTACCGACCGCTACTTAGAGCCCTACAATGAGAGCCTTAATCTTACCGAACAGAAAGTTATGCAACTTCGTACTCTGGTTGCGGACAGTCCTATGCAAGTGGAAAGAGTCGAGCGTATTGATCAGCTTTTGCAAAAAAAATTTGACGAATTAAAACGGACTATCGACCTTCGGAGAACCAAATCTTTCGAAGCCGCGCGCACGGTTGTGCTTACAGACGAAGGCAAAATCTACATGGATGATATGCGCAAGGTGATGCGTGACATGGAAGCGCAGGAACAGGCGCAACTCAAAAAGAGAGATAGCGAGAATCGCGCCAAAGCAGATACTACAAAAAACACGCTCATCTTCGGTTTTTTATTCTGTGTCTTGACTATGATTGCGGCCGCTTTCGTTATCGTAAGACATATTTCGCAGGCTTTGAAAGAGATTTCACTAGTTGCGGATCAGATCGCGACAGGTGCTCTGGCTGTGCAAGTTCCTCATCAGGGGCGTCAGGACGAAATAGGCGTTCTAGCGAAAGCTTTAACAAAATGGTCACCAGGCTGCGTCAAGTGGTGAGCGACTTAAAAGAAGGCGCAGCTGTTCTTGGCAGTTCGACGAGTGAGATTTTAGCTGTCGTCAGTCAGGTCGCAGCGGGCGCAGTGGAAACGGCTTCAGCGGTCAATGAAACAACCGCAGTGCNNAGAGACAGCGGCATGAGCCAAGCGGAAGAGTCTGGGAAATCTATTCTGGCACTGAATGAAAAAGTCTTGCAAGCTGCGCAAGCCGCCTTGCAAATTGCTAATTCTAGTGAACAACAGGTTTCGGGTGTCAGTCAAGTTGCGACAGCCATGGAGAACATCAAGCAGGCGAGTAGCCAAAACGTTGCAGGGACGAAGCAAGGCGAAATCGCAGCTCAGAATTTGAACAAAGTAGGTCAGAATCTCAAAAATCTTGCAGAACAGTTCAGTGTCTGATTTGGGCAAGGTCGCCCTCAAGTAGAACACCAAGAATTTTCACGCTCTTCCTTCATCTCACGCCGAAGCGAAGCGCAGGCGGTCAGGGGATTCAATTTTTTAAGTAGGTCCCACAAGCAGACCTCGCGGCACCCACTTATCTAGAAAAGTTTCCAAGCACTGGTTAATACTTGATAGAGTGGACCAATTGTTCAAGACACTCTGATCTGAGATCTCTCGCCTGCGCGGAAGTCTCAGTTGGTAAATAGCCGTTAGCTGACATGCCTGTACATTGACAGAGAAAATCGGAAGCCGGTTGGCATACGCTTTCTATTCGGTCGTTGTAAGATTGAAGTCCTCCCCCTCTGTCGAGATAAGTATGAGTCCGTCTTTCAAACCGATTGATGCCCTTAACATGTGTCGTTCCAACCTGAGAGATGATACGAATAAGATCCTGAATGTGTTTACCACCCAATATAGAGTTATCATTATACAGAATCGTAAGAGCACGTTGTTCATGTAAACAACTTTGATTAGGACATGTACCGAGATAGAGACTTCCGTCATATCTATTTCGTAACTTATACCATTCATCTACCAATAGATGTGATACCGTCTTAGCGTTGATCATGAAGAAGCCCGTGTTGACTCTGTTCTGCGTATCGAAAGGACCACCAACATCGTCTGTAATAATTAAATCCTTAGAAGGCTCGTCATTTAAAATGGTTTCTAGAGCGATAGATTGGGCAAGAGGAACCATGTCATCATCCAACCAGACGAACCATAATTGATCACCTTGCACGTGTTCTAGGAAACTTTTAAGTTGAGCAACTTTTCCCCAATAGGGTAAACACCGCACTTGACTACCTGGCGAATCTACGCACATAGAGTCGTGACCAGCCAAAGGAAAGCTATCAAAGACGAAATAGGAATATCCATGTTTCTGCGCGTAGATTTTGTGGCTTCGGAATATCTTTTGGGCTGCTTCCTTTCTACCGGCATGACTCCCAATAAAACCACTGAATATTAGAAAAATGGGTTTGAGCCCCCCATAGACACACTTGCCCTTCGAATGATCCCAGGACCAATCGTGTCCGTTTTTTATGCACTCAGAATCGGAACTAAAATTTAGCACTGGAGTCGGTAACATGCAGCTATTCAACTTATCATCCCATTCTTCTAGAGTGGAAGAAGGGCACCTTGGGTCTAAACAAAATCCAGATAAATTAACCCACGCACCATTATCACATTGCGCTGATGGGGCAGGACTCCCAACATAGCCCACATGACACGTGGCACTTATCGTTGAACCGGAAGCGATCGGTGCTGACTGATCCCACTGGCCATTACTAAGCGATGGCAAACTGCTACATACCTTTTTCACTAGCTGCGAACACGAGCCACTTGCATGAAGCCACACTCCATTATCACATTGCGCTGATGGGGCAGGACTCCCAACATAGCCNNGGGGCAGGACTCCCAACATAGCCTGCATCACATGTAGCACTGATGGTTGAGCCTGATAATAACGGAAGCGATTGATCCCATTTGCCAAACTCTATCAGCGGTAAGTCAACACAACTGGCGGCTCTTTGGGGTACAGGTGCTTGAGGTGGTGCCGATTCTTTAGACGAATTACAAGCCATAACAAGAAGCAAACCTAAGCTGTACTTAGCTAGAAACATCATATTGAGTTCCTTAACTTTTGATAGAATTAACTTAATTGTACACCAACCCTTACGCTTCGAAAACAAAAAGAATTTTGTCATAAAGGGTAACTGAGGTTCAGGTTTAGCTCAATTTTCAACTCTTGACGTTAAGCTCGGCTCAATAGC
>PLEQ01000377.1 GCA_003136475.1 Deltaproteobacteria bacterium | reverse complement strand
ATTCCGAGCGTAGCGAGGAATCTCAGACTCAGCTCCTCTCACCTAATTCAGCGTTGCTTCAGCATAGGAGCCGGGAACAATCTTTGAATTATACTGCAAAAGTTTAGCCGTGATTTGAAAGGTCCGCGTTTTTTGCAATATAACGGGTACCATTTNNGTCACTTGGGCACCGACCGCTGTGGAGTTCATAAGGCGTTCAGGGACAGAAAGTGTGATCTCTGGTTCGGCAGTATCATAAACTTCAAAGACTGCAGTACCGGCTGGGACATTTTCCCCTTCATCCTTCATCTGAACTGCGACAACACAATCATAAGGTGCGAGCAAGCGCGTATCCTTGAGAGCCAGTTCCGCAGTATCAAGGTCCAGCTCTGCAAGTTTCAACGAGAGCTGGGCTTGTTCATACTCAGCCCGCATCTTGTCGAAAACAGAGTCGGTCGAGGCTTTTTCCGCTTTCAACTGCTTCTCACGCTTAAAATCCTTCTCCGCTGTCGTCACCNNTGCGCCTGATCGCGGCGCGCTTTGGCTAGGGCCACCCGCAAAACAAAGTCACGATCATCCAAAGTTGCAAGCACATCCCCCTTTTTAGCTGGGGTACCAGGCTTGACCTTAATCTCGGAGATAAAGCCTATGATTCTAAAAGCAATTTGGGAGTTGCGGATCGCCGAAACTTGACCCGTGAGTCTGTACTCCGCTTCCCGTTTTTGCTGAATGCCGAGCGTATCGGAAAGATTCACACCGTCGTAGGATTCGTTAGCCTTGCCGGTGTTCACCATAGCCAGACTGTTGCTGGGTGTCGGCGTGCTCGTCGCAGCCGGTACAGCCTCTTTCTTGATCTCAATTTTTGCCGCTTGCGGAGCTGCCGGTTTCGTATCCAAAGAAAGCTTTTCCTTGCCACTACAGGCATGGCAAACCAATAAAGAAAGCGCTATCGTAACGGACATAGCAAATCTAGAATTGCGCATAGGATGCCTTCTCATAATTTTGTGAATTGCGGCCGTCCTTCACCCAAGGCCTTTTGATATTTTAACTCGGACGATATCAGGTCGGTTTGTGCTGTGACGTGGCGCACCTTAGCCCCCGTGGCCGATGTTTGTGCTAGCACGAGATCCGTAGCCGAACGGGTTCCCGTCATAAATCTTGCTTTCTCTATTCTATAGGCTTCCGAAGCCTGCTCGACAGCCACTTTTGCTAGGTCCAGGAACTCTTGGGCAGATTTCAAATTGGCGAGGGCAGACAGAACTTCAAGACGGATCGTCGTTTCGGTCGCACGTACGCCCTCTTGAGCTGACACTTTGCGTTGGGCAGCCTCACGTACTGCAAAAACAGTGGAACCATTGTTCCACAAGTCCCAGTTCAACTGTATGCCATAGGTGCGCACCGTTTTTTCGGTCATGCCAAAAACGTTAAGATTGCCAAGATTGCGTTCGAACTGCAGAAAAATATTCACACTCGGCAAAAATTCCGCATACGCTAATTTTTTGCCAAATTGGGCGGCGTCTACCCCCCCGTGCGCTTGCACCATTTCCAGTCGGCGTTCCAAAGCGGTGCTTAAGGCTTGCTCAGCTTTAATGTTCACAAAAGAAGCTGTCGGGAGGCTCTCGCTAAGATTGATTACCGATCCTGGGGGAACCCCTATAGTCTCACGCAAACTCGCAAAAGCGATTTCACGAAAGGCTCGGATCTGGGCAGCCTGCGCTCGAGATTCCGAAACTAAGAGCTCGAGCTTCAAAACATCACCACGGTTCATCCGACCCGCGCGTTCTAAGGCACTCGCATCTTTGAGTTGGCTTTCCGAAGCTGCGATCGAAGCTTCGGAAATAAGGACCTGCCGATCGGCTTGATAGGCTCGAAGCCAAGAATCCGCAGCCTGAAATGCCAGCTCTGCTTCTGTAATCTGGGTACCCGCCTTGCTCATATCTTCTTGCAAGCCTTGCAAGCGCGCATTCTCCATGAGAGCGAAGGCCCCAGTGATAGGTTGGAGGACTTGAAGATCTAAGAGTTTGGTGTAATCATCGCGAATGATGAAGGACTGACTGCCGAAAGGCACCGTCAATTGATCCTGATAGTGCACCTCATTATACATACCTTTGACACGCGGCCCGACGTCAGCCCAAGCACCACGTTTCTTTTCTCTTTGCGCATTTTGTTCGGCCTGAGCTTGCTTGAGCCGGGGTGAGGTGATGAGAGCCTTCGTAATCGCATCTTCGACAGTGAAGCGTCCAGTGTGCAGTCTCGCACTCAAATCAGGAGCCGCCATGCCAAGTGAACCCTGTACCCACAAAAGTAGGGGAAGAAGTTTCTTCATCGCTGGATTCCCTCCGCAACAAAAATACCGGACTCACATGTAGAAGAATGTTACTCGAAGCCTGGAGCGAGTGCAAGATCGTGAAAATTGGATTCCGAGAAGCTCAACCTTTAACGTCTAAATAAGGCTTAATATAGTTGAGCAATAGCGAACGGGGACCTGCACACAAACGCAGCTTGGCCAAAATGGTATAGACCCCGATCATCTTACGATCGNNGGGGCTAGCACTCGCAAAACGTTCTTCAAAGGGCTCGATGGCCATAAAACAAAGACGCGCAAATAAGTCCTTAACTTTTTCATTGTCATCTTCGCGCATAAATCCCAAACGTATACCTTCCTGAAAGATACATTCAGCATCATGCACCAAAGCCCCCTGCACAAGACGGGCAAACGGTTCTATATAACGCTTGGGAAAACTTCGGACGGCTCCGAAGTCTAAGAGTATAATGCGATCTTGCGGATAGACCTCATCAGCTAAACGAATTTTGTAATTACCAAAATGCGGATCCGTTTGTACAAGTCGCCACTCAAAGATTTCACGAAACATAAGTTCGGTAGCTGCCAGTGCGATAGCATTGCGTCGCTCCTGACTCAGGGCTGCGACCTCTGGCGAATCTAAGCTAAAACCCTCTTCGAAAGACATCGCAAGCAAACGCTTCGTGCTGAACTCAGGATAGATACGCGGAATCAGAAAACGCCGATCCTCCTTGAGCTGGTCGCCATACCACTGCGTTTGCTCAAGTTCTCGCACATAGTCGATCTCATAGTTCAGCATCATCCTGATTTCACGAAAGATATCATCAAAATCAGAGCCCTTCGGAGCGAGGTGCGAAAGCGACAAGATCGTTTTGAGGGAACGCAAGTCACTGTCGATCGCCTTGTCCACCCCCGGATACTGAACTTTGAGCGCAAGAATTTCTCCGGTCGCTTTAATGGTCGCCTTATACACTTGCCCCATCGATGCTGCTGCGACCGGCTCGGTATCGATTGCGAGTTGCGCAAATTTTTCATTGCCGAGTTGAGCGCGAAGACATTTTTCCATTTCCTCCCAGATCACGGGACTCGTATCGGCCTGCAAGGACTTGAGAACCTGATTGATCTGCGGAGGGAAAAAGTGTTCGCCATAGACGGACAACATCTGCCCGGCTTTCATGATACTGCCTTTGAGCTTCCCAAGTTCCTCCACAAGATTCGTTGCTTGCGAGAGAAAAAAGTCTTGCAAACGCTTTTCACGATCCTCAACGGAGGAAAACAGATCGGTCAGCTTCATACCCGCAAAACGGGTTCCCGTCGTGACTGTCAAGTTGAGCAATGACATCCCGCGCGAGAGAACATTCGAAGGAATTTTTTTAAGTTCTTTTCTTTTCTTCTTCATGGGTCAAACATAACGGAAAAGAGGGGTCGAGACAAAAGCTATTGATAGGATAATCAAGCGCCGCGAAAATCAAGTTTAAGCCTCTGGTTTGAATCAAAAACATAGGCTGGAGGGACTTTCGCCGCTCTGCTACTCATTCTGAGTTTGCAAAAACTGGATCATTTTTGCTCGGTCATCGGCTCCATCCTTCGCCTGAATCTGCGTGGTCACCTCGGCAACAGCTTGGCCAAAACTCGGATTCTCTAGGCCAGCGTATTGAGCCGCCTGCGCAAGATTCGTGAAAATCAACACAGCGTCAGCGACGGTCATCGTCGCCAAGATCTTGGGGTCAAGCTTGCCAGAACTCGTCATGACCGCAAACTGGTTCAGGAACATGATAGAATACGCAAATTGATACAAAACCAATTGAAACTCCGCACTCGCGCCATAGAAAGAGGTTCCTTGCATCCGTTGAATTTTCGGCATCAATAAGAGCAGACTTCGCGCCTGCCCCATCTTCTTCAGCTGCCCTTGAAAAGCGCCCAGGTCCTGCGCATTCGGCGTCGGTAGAAAAGCACGAACCTGATCGAATAAACTTGAGGACGCACTGGTGTTCAAATCCACGATATTGGTTAACAAAAATCCTGCCTCTGAAGCATACGTGGCAGCAAGACGGGGATAGCGAAAGTATTCCAAAGGATACTTGGCAATCAAAGCCTCCAAGATTTGCTGGGCAAGAGCATAGTCTCCGTCATTCAACGCCAGCATCGCCTTTTCATCTTCAGTTTGAGAAACACAGTAGGTGGACCGCACAGAGCACATAATCAGACTCGTCTGCCCACAAGCTCCCATAAAAAACAGCAGGATGAAAAAAACAAGTCGCTCATGTCTTGGCAAAGCTGTCAAAAGTAAGTTCCTAAGGCAAACGAGACTATATAGATCTCTCGCGGATCAACACCCGGACTGTCGCCATACTCACGCGTGTATTCGGTAAACGAAAGTTTTATCGCAAAAAGGTCCAGCTCTAGCCCGTAACTCGGCGCACCATTATAGATACCTGTTGCAAGACCCAAAATACGGTGAAAAACAATTTTAGTGCCGGCATAAATACGCTTAAAAAGCGGATCCTCATACGCGTTCGTCACGTCCCGATAATCGACGGCAAAATGCACCGCATCAGCGTCCCCGTGCAGCGTGAACCCAACACCGACGTTATAGGAACTCAAAGTGGGCCCGTCTGTTACAGGTTTCGACAAACGCATCCCTCCAATATTGTCTGCAGTCAATCCCAATCGAAAATCCACGACGCGTCCCTGTAAAAAAAGCAATGTCCCGGCATCGATACCGTAGCCACGCGCCGGACTGGTGAAATCTTGCTCACTCAGTTCGGTCTTGGCTTCATCGACCGCATTCGTATCGGTGATATCGAGATCGACCACACCCTGCGAAATAAGCAGGTACTTTGCCGTTAAACCAAAACTCAACCAGTCGTATGGACTCCGACCCGCCAGAGAAGCGAGCACTCCCCCATAGGATTCATTATGAAAGACGATTTCCGGAGTCCCCGCTCCCGTTGCGGGATCACCGTTGCGCCACGCTTTGAGATCGGGCTGCGAGTTGGCAAAAAAAGCGAGACCGAAATGACTCGTGATAAAACTTAAGATCTCCGCAAGACCCAGATGCAGAGGATGATCGAGCGCAAGATTCAAAAAATCCTGATTCGTTTGTTTTTGTAAAGTCTTGCTGTCCTTCAAAAGTTCTTGCGCCAGTGTCACCGAACTGGCTCCGGCATAAAACGCGGTACGCAGACCCAACCATCGCAATTTCTTGGCTCCGTAAGGCAAAAGTGCTGGATTCGCTGCCGGAATATCATTCTGCGTGGCACGCGTCAGCACGGCACCACCACTCGCCAGATCGAAGGGATCCAAGGTCAAAGGCTCATTCGTTATAGCTAACGCTTTTGGCACAAAAAGCATGAGAGCCGAAAATGTCAGTTGCCTTAGCAAACTTGCTCCTGCCCCACCACGCTTTTGGGGGCCTTGCGTACACAGATTTTTCTCTTATTAAATTCGGAACTTATATTGCTAAACTCAATGGCACCTCATGCGGCAAAAATTTCCGACGATCAACGAGGAGACAGCTGTTCAAATTTCATAGAAATGCTCAAAGCATGTTTAGACTTTTTCTCATCGAACAATTGCGCAAAGCTAAGAAAAGCGCAGCGGGACGTCCCAAACTGCCAGAGAAGCAGTACCGGAACCGTCGGCTCTATGAGCGTTTCAACATTGACCATAAACACCTTTCCTTGCTGAATGACCAAGATATTCTCCTGATTCGGGATATCTCTAGCGGGGGCTTTTGCTGCGAAGTTGGCGAACGATGTTTTAAGCGTTTGAACGTCGCAGATGCCTATCTGTGTCGCATTCGCTATTTGAATGAAGTCTTTGAAGTCAAAGCTAGCGTCAGTTGGAAGAGCAAGACCTTTATCGGCTTTGCCATCTCCGAGCCTTCGACAAAAGTGCAGGCCTTCCTCGACCGTATTTTGATCCCCGCGCGTATTGGTACTTCGTTAAAAACCCTGGATGCAACTTTAAAAGCTAAGAGCTCCCAACCCCTACTCCGCTTTCACGGGGAAGATCAAAGCACTCTGGTGATCTGGGAAGAAGACGGTTTAGAGATCAGTTCTTGGTATTTTGAATATCAGAAAACTTACATAGCTTGGGAACTTTTAAACGGTGTCGAAACGGGTCAGCTTGTCGAGCCCGACAAAACTTCGCTGGCTTCCCCATGGGAAAGCCAACGCAAGAAAGACACTAAGGTTGATGAACAGATTCGTCAGTTTGCCATCGATGTTTTTATGGTTCTCAATTTTGAACGCAATGCTGAGCTCATCAACACTCTGAGAGGTTGAAATGCATTTTCGTATCCTAAAACAAGACGACCTAGATTATGGTCCGCGCTTCGATGGGCTTTTTGAGACCGCCCTCCAAAAAGAGATCAAAATCTGGTCCAATCTCACGCACGACCCGAAGCGCACTGAGGAATTCATCAAGCGATTTTCGCACCTTAGAAAGAAATTCCCCGGCCTTGCCGATTTCCATGCTCCCCAAGCCATCTTAGACATGCTAAAAGCATCCATTCACGCTCAAAAAGCGAATTTGACCACCATTCAAGGACACGCTGAACTCGATCGCCTTCATGAATTGCTCGACTGACCAAAACTCACTCATTCTCAAAATCGAATCCCAAGCGTTCGGGGGTTACGGTATTGGCCGGCACCATGCTAAAGTCTTTTTCGTCGCAGATACCATTCCAGGCGACACGGTGCGGGTTCGAATTCGTGAAGAAAAAAAGAACTATGCCTACGCTGCCGTACAGGAACTGCTTTCCCCCAGCCCGCTGCGTATCGCTTCGCCATGTCCTTTTGATGCGACGTGCGGTGGCTGCCAATGGCTCGCTCTACCGTATGCGCAACAGTTGCTTTTCAAAGAAAATTTTCTTATCGATGCGCTCCAACGCACCGGCAAAATCACGCTTAGGACAGCACCCCATATCCACAGTGGTTCCCCAAACTATTATCGCAACCGAGTTCTCTTCCGGGGCACCATTCATGAGGATGGCAGTCTGCAACTGGGCTTTATGGAACGCGCCTCACACAAGCAAGTTGCGATCGACCACTGCCTAAATATCGATCCTTTGATCAATGTCTTTTTAAAAACTTTAAGTCAGACCCAAACTCAGGCCAAGGCCCAGAAATTTCGCATGGAAGTCCAAGTGCTGCCGGCGGCGCAAGCTGCGGGAGAAACGGCTCTCGTGATTGTACTGCATGCCTTGCACGGCAATGCGCTACTAAAACCTTTGTGGACAAAGCTGAGCCAATTCCCCGAGCTTGCTTGGGTGGGCTTTGCAAATGAACTCGCGAACGCTCCGCTTTTTCTATTCGAACGCGACCTAAATCGCGAGTTCTATACCGCACCCAGCGTCTTTCAACAGGTCAATGTCCCGCTCAACCACCGCGCACGCCGACTGCTCCAGTCGTTTGCCGATACCCACTCACTCACTGCGATCCTGGATCTTTTTTGTGGCTCTGGGAATTTGTCGCTCGCGCTCTCGGACGGCCGCTCGATCTTAGGG
>PLEQ01000503.1 GCA_003136475.1 Deltaproteobacteria bacterium | reverse complement strand
GCTGTATATAGGGTTCGATTTCCAAGTAGCTTTGTTGTACGCTCCGACTGATTTCTTCAAAAGGAATGCTGGTAATTTTCTCAAGGGCCTCTCGCATTTTTAGGCCGTCAACCGCACCATCAAAGGGTGTGTGACGATTCTCAAGTTTTTTCCAGGACGGCAAAAGATAGGGAGTACCAAAGCCAGCAGACAAGCTCCCCATCTCATTCCGGCCTTTTGAGAGACCTAAACGTTCCAAAAATTTCAGACTTCCGTCAAAATCATAGCGCGTCACATAGAATGCCTTAGGTTTTTCAATTAGGGCAAAATTCCATCCATCTTCATAGTCCATTTCATCCAGAAAAAGAGAGGCGAGGGTTGCTAATTCGACACCTTCAACAGGCTTGATCTTTTTGTTACGGGGATTTTCCGGGGGTGTTTTTAGAGCCGAACCAGCGACTCCACCGGCTAACCAGAGACCTAGGAAAGTGTCATAGAATTCAAAACTTCGAACATCATTTTTTCCAGGGCGGTAGCTTCCTGGAAATTTCCAGAATTTCTCTTTGAATTGTACGGCTATGGTTCCCATAGCTTCGTGGTCTGGGTCATGCACCCAAACGGTGTCTCCAACGCGGTCTTGACCCAGTATTCTTTGATACAAAGCTGAAGCAACATATTCGGCAATGCCGAGGCCAAGAGGATTTTTTTTGATAATCCACTTGGAACCAGCAGCGTAGCAACAAGTGGTGTTTTTCAACTTAGCGAGGTAGGCCTTGTCCGACGAGTTAGAACGGATTTCGCTCGCCACAGCCGCAAAGTCTTGCAAATTGAATATGCAATTATTTTCACAAGTTGCACTGAAAGCGGAGAGTGGAAGGAGGGCGCCAAGGACTCCAAGCCAATAAATTATTTTCAAAAGGTTCATTTCAAAATACCTCAAATTTTACGGAATAAGATCTGGGCAGCTATCTAGCATNNGACGCTAGACGAACGCTTGCTCGATGAGTTCGCAAATAATGTGCCCGACAAGAATATGCGCTTCTTGAATGCGAGGGGTGTCATCCGTTGGCATTTGTAGGGCTATATCCACCATGCTTGCCAATTCGCCGCCTTTAGCACCCGTCATACCCACCACGTGCATGCCGAGGCTCCGGGCTTTCTCACAGGCCTGAAGAATATTGGAAGAATTCCCAGAGGTAGAGATTGCAAACAGGACATCACCCCGCCGGCCCATAGCTTCGAGCAGACGCGCATAGACCTCGCCATAAGAGTAGTCATTGGCTACGGCAGTCATGAAGGAGCTGTTGACGTGCAAAGCTTCTGCAAAGAGAGGTTTGCGATCCACAAGATAGCGCCCCGACAACTCCGCAGCGAGATGTTGCGCATCGGCAGCGCTGCCACCATTGCCACAAAATAGCACCTTGCCGCCCGCTTTAAGGGCGGCAATACATATCTGAGCGGTTTTTTCGAGACGGCTCATCAGTTCATGATCGCGACTGAGCGTCTGCTTAACGTGAAGCGCTTCCAGCAGTCTTTTTTCAATAGTAGTCTTCATATAAAGTTCTTTCGTCGGTGGTCTTATTCTCCCCTCTTTCTCTGGGAAGCCAGGTGCTTTCGAGAAAAGGGGACTTTGTTTCCGGAGAAATTCTTGACTAGCTTAACAAAAGTCAAACGCAAAGTCTTAACTGTGGTTATGGATGGCATCGGTGTGCGCACGGAGCGTTTTGGAAATGCAGTAGCCTTAGCTGCAACGCCAGCACTCGATTTTTTAAAGCACAATGGTCTCTACACAACGCTTAAGGCGCATGGTCCTTGGGTGGGTTTGCCCTATGCCACGGATGCTGGCAATAGCGAAGTGGGTCACAATGCCTTGGGAGCTGGTCGAGTTTTTGACCAAGGCGCAAAATTAGTAAACGCTTCGCTGGCGAGCGGAGCGCTTTTTGNNTATCGTTCGACCCTCCATTTTATCGGTTTGCTATCGGATGGGAATGTTCATAGTCATGAGGACCATCTCTTTGCCTTGATTCGCAAGGCTTGTGCCGAAGGGGTCAAGCGCATCCGGGTGCATGCGCTCCTCGACGGCAGGGATGTGGCCGCACAATCGGCTGAGATTTATGGTTCCCACCTGCTCAAGGTTTTGTGGGAAGTTGAGCAAGCGGGTTGTGATGCGCGGGTTGCATCCGGTGGTGGACGCATGCACATAACGATGGATCGCTACGAAGCCGATTGGACTATTGTCGAACGTGGTTGGAGGGCTCACGTTTTGGGTGAGGCGGAACTTGCTTTTAGTTCCCTCGAAGAGGCGATCGGTGAGTTTCGTAAAAACACGAAGCTTGGCGACCAGGACCTTCCTTCCTTTGTAATCACTAAAAAATCCAAGCCGGTCGGCACTATTGAAGATGGCGATAGCGTCATTCTGTTCAATTTTCGCGGCGATCGGGCCATAGAAATCACACGGGCTTTTGAAGAGCCGAGTTTTACGGCATTCGACCGCAAACGCTACCCCAAGGTCTATTTCGCTGGCATGCTGCAATATGATGGGGATTTGAAGATCCCTTCCAACTATCTGGTCAACCCGCCTGCTATCGACAATACGCTGGGTGAGCACATGGCAAAACTTGGTTTGGCGCAATTTGCGTGCAGCGAGACTCAAAAGTTTGGTCACGTGACTTATTTTTGGAACGGCAATCGCTCGGGGCTCTTTGACCCGCAAAAAGAAGAGTATTTAGAAATTCCCTCCGACCGCATTGCTTTCCAATTAAAACCCTGGATGAAAGCGCATGAAATTACCGAAGCTGTTGTGCAGCGCATGGAGGCTGGAACTTTTGATTTCGGCCGCATCAATTATGCCAACGGCGACATGGTGGGTCATACGGGTGATCTCGAAGCGGCTATCGTAGCCGTCGGAACCATCGACATGATGATGAAACGGCTCATTTTAGCGGCTCAAAAGACAGGAACCATTTTGCTAGTCACGGCCGATCACGGCAACTGCGATGAGATGTTCGAGTCGGGTGCCGTGGGCACGGAATATCCACCGCTCTTTAACCGCCCCAAGCCTAAAACATCGCATACACTTGCCGAGGTCCCGTGCTATATATACGATCCGCGGGGGCACCAGGGCTCCATCGTCGCTCCGGGTCTGGCTTGTCTAGCTAACGTCGCAAATACTGTTCTTGAACTTCTTGGCCTTAGTCCCCGCACTCTTTACGAACCGAGCCTTTTGCGGAAGGAATAGCCCATGAGTCAGAAATTTCAGTCCGCAAAGGACGCCTTTGGCGCCTTTTGCGAGCTTGTTGAACAGTTACGGAATCCTGAATCGGGGTGTCCGTGGGATTTGAAACAGACCCACCAAACCCTTGCCAAATATATGATTGAAGAAGCTTACGAATCAGCCACGGCGATGCAGGAAGACGTTCCGGCTAAAATTTGTGATGAACTGGGTGACGTGCTCCTCCAAGTCGTCCTCAACGCCCAAATTGCCGCTGATCAGCAATCCTTCAAGATCGACGACGTGATTCAAGCAATTCACACTAAGATGGTGCGTCGCCATCCTCACGTCTTTGGTAGTGCTGAAGATCGCCAAGCCCGTGCCATTCCTCAAATCATGCAGAAGTGGGAAGAAATCAAGCGTGCTGAAAAAGGCGGTGTGGATGATGACGCCTCCTACATGGAAGAAAAAGGGGTGCATAAAATCTTCCCCGCTACCACCCAAGCCTACAAAATCGGCAAAGCCGCTCACGCTATCAATTTCGACTGGTCTTCGCCCGGCGAAGTCTTTGACGTTTTAATTTCGGAAATTCAGGAATTGAAAGAGGAGTGGCAACGCACTCCTGCCCAAAGACAAATGGCCAACGTCTATGCTGAACTAGGCGACGTCTACTTTGCCTTGGCGCAGTTCTGCCGGCATTTAAACCGAGAGCCTGAGCTCGTGGCCCACGACGGCAATCTCAAGTTTCTCAGACGTTTTAAGGGCATGGAAAAAATCGCAAAAGACCGCAACGTGACACTTGCCGAACTTCGACAAGATGAACTCGAAGCACTTTGGGAGACCGTCAAAAGCGAAGAAGCTAAGCCTCAGGCTTAGCCTGTTCTCGTATCGTCGCACAAGGAGGGGTGCAACGCACCGAGCGCTTAGGAAGCTTTCTGAATCTTAGCGAGCGCGTGTGCCAGACGTGCAATATGACGGGAAGCATTATTCTTGTGGATAATGCCCTTCGTAGCAGCTTTCATAAGAAAGGATTGCGCGTGCGTAAAAGACTTGCGAGCGTCATCCAGACTGGATTTACCCTCTTGCAGACTTTGCACAGCAACTTGAAATTTCTTAACTGCCGTTTTAACTTTAGACGTGTAGCTACGGTTGGCTAAGTTTTTCTTAATATTCTGACGGGCCTGCTTCTTAGCGGATGCGTGTTGAGCCACGGTTTATTTCTCCTCTTCTCTTTTCTTCACGGTGGTCTTTTTAGACTTCCGTGCTTCTTCGATCGATTTTTTTAGATTTAGCTTTTTTCTCTTCTGATTTTTGCGTTGGCGCATCTTTAGAGTTAAGCGGTTATCTCCTCGTCCCATCTTGGCGTTCTCCTTCTTAACCTATGATATCTTTAAGCCAACTTTTTTAGCATAACGATCGAGACCGATCTTATCGACGGTTCTCAATGCTGAAGTCGTAATGCGCAAAGTGACATATTTTTTAAGTTCTTCTGACCAAAGACGCTTTTTATGCAAATTCGGCAAGAAACGATGTTTCGTCTTAATGTTGGAATGGCTGATGNNGCGGTGCTTTTCCTGATAGTTCACATACTCGAGACATTTTATTTCCTTCTCAGCGGATTTTTTCGCCCTCTAAAATAGAGGTGAGCTCCGGGTAATAACTTATTCTTCTTCGTCCCCACCCAACTCGTCTTTGTCGTCTTCTTCGCGTTCACGAACGACGCCTACACCAATACCCTCTGGTCCACGCGGATGGTGATGGCCGGGGCCACGACCGCGCANNTTGCATTTCACCAGCAAAACCACGTTCCGATTGATGCGTGACGGAATAGGGAAGAAGTCCGAGAAATCTCGCTCGTTTAATAGCGACAGTCAGTTTACGCTGTTGCTCTTGCGTAGCACCGGAAATACGTCGGGGAATAATCTTGCCACGTTCGGTAACAAAACGCCGCAAAAGATCGGCATCTTTGTAGTCAATAACAATCGAAGGATCGAGTGAACGTTTTTTGCGAGACAGCATGCGTTTCTTTTTACGCCGAGGACCACCACGGCTATCGCCACGACCATCCCCACCACGGCTATCGCCACCGCGACTGTCTCCGCCACGGCTATCGCCGCTGCTGCTACTGCCATTGGAATTAGAATATGTAGGCCTCACGAATCCTCCTTGCTTGTGACCTTTCCACTTGGGAAAGGCCCCTTTTGGGTACACCGTCAGAAATCCATTTTTCTTTTCGGTAAGGGTAAAACACTATGTTGCCTTCTGGCCTTGCATTCGAACATGGTGCGAAAGCTGCTTTTACCTTATTTTCTAAAACCTGACAAGAAATCATAGCTCCTCTCCCAGCTTGCTCTGGGAATTCATGACGAACAGGCTTTAAATCTCATGTACCGAATCGAAGTTGCCTTACCCGTGCCGTTGGCGAAAAATTTTACCTATCTTTGCGAGTCCTTAGCTCCTAAGGGGACCAGGGTTCGCGTGCCTTTTGGCAAGCGTAAACTCATTGGACTTGTCCTGGGCGAAAGCTTGAATGCCGATCTTAGCGGGGTGGAGTTAAAAACGGTCGAAGAAATTCTAGACTCACAGCCTATTTTGTCGCCCCAGCTCCTCAAACTCGCCAGCTGGATGAGTCGCTACTACCTCCACCCACTGGGCGAGGTTTTCAAAGCCATGCTGCCTACTGCGGAAACGAAAAAGGTCAAGGAGACCTACACACTTCAATTTATTCCCGCCGAGCAAGCGGCATTGTTTAAACAGCTCTTTGCTAAAAAGAAAGCGGTCGGGGTGAAGACCCTCCACAAGCGTCTCAAAGAATGGAATGAAAAGAACCCCGATGCTCCACGCTTATTGAAAAACCTTCTCAAAGAGGGCTGCATTGAGCGTCATAAAGAGACCGCGATCGGAATCAAGGCCAGCCCACTGACCGAAGGGCTAGCGCGAGAGTCCAGCGCAATTGAATTTTCGTTGCCACCGCTCAATGCCGAGCAAACGGCGGTCCTGCAAAAGATTCTCAGCCAAAGCCAAGACCGCGAGCGTACTGCGAAAACCTTTCTCCTCCACGGCGTGACCGGCTCAGGAAAGACACGGGTCTACATCGCGCTGATTCATCACATCTTCCAAGAAGCGGCCAACACCCAGGCCCAAGCTTTGGTGCTCGTGCCGGAAATAGCGCTGACCCCGCAAATGACCCGCGTTTTTGAGGAGGAATTTCCGGGAATGGTCGCCGTCGTTCACTCGGCGCTTTCTCCGAACCAACGTTGGTCGGAACTGTCGCGGGCGCGCGAAGGCCAGGCCCGCATCCTCATCGGTCCGCGTTCTGCAGTCTTTGCCAGTTTTCAAAATCTTAAATTAATCCTTGTGGATGAAGAGCATGACCAAAGTTACAAGCAGAGTTCGGGCCTGAGTTATAACGGTCGCGACGTCGCTGTGGTGCGCGCTCATATGGAAGGCATCGCCTGTCTCTTAGGCTCAGCGACCCCGGCTCTGGAATCCATCTGGAACGTCATGCAGGGGAAATACGAACACCTCGAATTGAAAAAACGGGCGATCGACATTCCNNGAAATCTCCTTCTTGTCTCCGCTGGCCATCACGGCTCTTGAAGACACCTGCCGAGCGGGGCACCAGGCTATAGTGCTCGTCAACCGCCGCGGCTATGCCTATTATCTACTAAACAAAGACACCCAAAGCCCTATTGAATGCCCCGAATGCAGCATCAGCCTGACGGTGCACAAGAACCGCACCAAGCTTCTCTGTCACTACTGCGGCTTTCAAAGTTCCCTAGCGGCTATGTTGAATCAGCATCCCCATGCTTCGTTCACAACCGTGGGTGTGGGAAGCCAAAAAGCCGAAGCGCTTTTAAAACGCCTACTGCCTGCTGCCAAGATTGCACGCTTGGATTCCGACGTCCTGAGTTCTCGAGAGAAACTCTTCCCTCTACTTGCGGATTTTAGACGCGGGGCTATTCAAATTCTCGTCGGCACCCAGATTATCGCCAAAGGTCACGATTTTCCGAATGTTGCACTCACAGTTATCTGCGAAATTGATCAAATGCTGGACCTACCGGACTTTCGGACTGGCGAACGCGCCTTCCAACTCATCGTCCAGGCAGCTGGCCGAGCCGGGCGCTCCCATACAGGCGGAAAAGTCCTGATACAAACTCAGCGCGCTGACCACCCGGTAGTAAAAAGTGCGCTCACTCATGACTATGCAAATTTTGTTAAGCACGAGTTGGAAACTCGCAAACTGTATGCTTACCCACCCTTTACCCACCTGATTCGCATTGAGCTTTCCAGTAGTTATCCTGAGCGACTGACTGAGCTATGCACCGAAATCGGCAAATGGCAGCTGCAGTACTTTGCAGCGCGCAAGGAACGNNCTCAAAGAGCTTAAAGTCATTGGCCCCGTTGCCCCTCCTGTGGAACGTATCCGGAGCCGCTATCGGCGAATACTCCTCCTATCGTCGCTAAAGTTACAGATGATTCATAGCTTAGCGTATGATTTCCTAGCGTCTTTTCAAGAGCGTCGAGGGGACCTCCGTATACAGGTAGATGTTGACCCTCAATCTTTAATGTAAGATATACAAACAACTGAGGTTCACAAAAAACTTAGCTCCCTGGCATTTGCGACTCCGCATCTCACGGGAGGGTCGAAATTAAAAGAGGAAGATATGAGTGATGCAAGGTCAATCAAAGCGGGTCTAGATATTGGTAAAGAAATTTCTGGTCAACTCAAAGAATCTCGACTTTTAGAAGCGCGTTACATTCTTATTTCCGAAGCGGTATCTTCTGACACGGCAGAACGCGTTGTTCGCGATCTTCTGCTGATGGACGAGATGAATCAAAACCCGATCAGTATTTATGTCAATAGTCCAGGGGGTGAAGTTAATAGCGGATTCGCTATTTTTGATACGATTCGCTTCATTCGCTCGAGTGTCTACATTATCAACACGGGACTCTGTGCAAGTATTGCAACGGTCATCAACATGGCCGCAAAAAAAGACCATCGTTTTGCAATGCCAAACGCCATGTTTCTCATTCATCAACCGTTGATTTCCGGTCAGGTTATTGGACCAGCATCGGATTTGGAAATCACAGCTACACAAATTCTTAAGACACGCGAGCGTATCAACCAGTTGTTTGCTAAAGAGTGCGGTCACGATCTGAAAAAAATTGAAGAAGACACTTCCCGTGATCACTGGTTAACAGCTGAAGAAGCTTGCAAATACGGCTTGGTTTGCAAAGTTATCAGCAGCAAAAAAGAGATCACCTAGTCGTGTCCTCTCTTTTTCTGCGCTCCAATCACGCCTTCATTTACCGTTTCATCAGGCCCTACGGTTTGAGCATCGTTTTGGCTAGTTTTTTTTCCTTGATTCTCAGCTTGTGTGCGACGGCTCTAGCGATTTTGGTGGGACCGTGCCTGCGCCTCTTGATGGACTTGGATTTTACGAAAAAAGTTTCGCTCGCTGAACTCTTCGGCCCACGCCTCAGTCCCTACCTCAAGCTCTTCTGGACCAGCGGTGATTTGAGTATGGGTGGGCTTTTGTCTCTGCTCCCGTACTGGTTCCTAGGACTCGCCTTTCTCAAACTTACGGTTGGGACCTCACAGTACTTCCTTTGGGAACGCGTTTCGGAATTACTGTCACGCGATTTGCGTCAACATCTCAATGACCGCTTTCTCGCAATTCATCCAAGCTTGCGCAAACACAAAGCTCATGCGCAAAGGGAAGCTGTTCTATCGACTCTCATTACGACCGACGTTAAGCTGATTCGGGAGTATATTGTGCATTTTTACGGTGGCTTGCCACGGGAGATGCTGCAAATTATCTTTATCGGACAAACATTGGTTCTGCTCTCCCCAAAACTCTGTGCTATTTTCTTTTTCGGTGTGATCCCAGGCGTATTTCTCATCCGTCTGTTAGGACGCAAACTCAAAAAACGTGCGCAACATGCCTTGCAAGATTACTCACAATTGACCGAGTGGCTACAGCAACGTCTTTTGGGAATTGAAACCATCAAGCATTACAAAACCGAGACATTGGAGAGCTCGAAGATGCAGGTGCACTCCGAGCAGATGGTGCAAAAATTCATGCGTGCTGCGCGAGTCAAGGCACGTACTGGTCCCATGCTGGAATTTGTCGGAATTGCAGCGATGACAGTGGTCTTATTTGTAGCCTTTCGTGATATTCAGAACGGTACTCTGCAAGCTTCGGTCGCGGTTTCTTTTTTCACGGGCCTGGCTATGGT
>PLEQ01000494.1 GCA_003136475.1 Deltaproteobacteria bacterium | reverse complement strand
TGATTAACCAAGATCGCGATTTTTGCCGTCGGTTTTCCAAATGCTTAAACCTATTCCTCGAACATCCACCAGGCGTGGGTTTGGGCTTGCGCTGTTTGAGTCATCATGCTATCGATGCGTTTATTTTTATCTTAAATTCTTGGAGTTTTCATAATGCATCCTTAGATGCGTACTGGTTCTCTCGTCATTTGCAGGATCCCATGTTGCGTTGGCAAGCGATGACCCTTCGTTTTACTTTACAAGGTTGGATGTCGGTGACGGAGGAGCCAATGAAAATGAACATCGACCTCAAAACGTCAACCAGAGCGACCTCCTCAATATTACAAACATGGCTACTCTTTTGCGGATGCAGCATATTTCCGGTGAGCGACGCAATCTCAACGCACAAACGGTGGAAGCCGTCTTACGTTTAACAGATGAAATTTGTGCGAATAGGATTCTTGAAGAAGAGGAAGAGAGTGATGAAGGAACAAGCGGTAGCAGTAGTAACACAACCAGCACCGCCGAATTGAGTGAACAAGAAATAGACGACGCTATTAAAATTATGGCAGAAGTCGATGCAGCGGCCATTGAAAGAGGGCAGAATATTCGAAGTGAAGGTGAGAAGCGTCAGAGTTTCAACGCGGTGAGGAACTCTTTCACTCGAGAAAGCGCAAATAGCTTCACTCATGGTGCTTTGGAAGTGCTCATTGGAACTTGATGGAGACGTTTTCACCGACAGAAATACGTCAAATACGTTCGTATTTATGCGGAAGTTTGCAGTTACTAAAGGGAATACATCTCTTGGATACCCTTAAACAACCTTAGAAGCGAGGCTGATGCTATTATTAAGAAGACTGAATCGTCAAAGGATAAAAAGGAAGGGGAAAAGGCATCCAAGAAAGGCAATGCTCGACGCGGAAGAAAAAAATAGCGCAGCCGAAAGAGTCTTGCCGAAGAGATCAGTAGAACGTCCTGATTTGTATCGGGAACTTAGCTTTCTTGTCCCACCCCTCACGGTCTTTGTGCCTTCGTCCGAGCAGACCTATCTGTCATTGTCAAATATCAAAACATCGCACAAACTTTTTTTTAAAGTGAGTCTTCGAAAGACTTGACTAAAATCTGCACCAACACTATCAGTTCCAGGCACGCCAAGACGGCGAATGGGGTTGAACATTATTTTTGGGAAAATGAATGTCATTGAGAACTCTTAAAAAACGCAGATATACGTTTTGCTTAATTCTTAGCTTCATGGTCTTAAATGCAACGCATGTGTTTGCAAGTGAAGGGGCGAGTAGGGACCTGGACTTAGCCATAACTGCTGCAGAAAAATTGCTTCGGGTTAGGGAACCAAAAAGCGATGATGTTGGTAAAGAAAGAAGTAGGACTCAAGAAAGGGAACGTGAGATAGAAGGTGGAATCATTGCAGTGATAAGTGATATACGGCATATCATGCAGTTTTCAAACAGACCACCAGAGCATCTGATCAATGCTCAAATGACTAAGTTTTTTAATATTTTTGAAAATTTGCGACCAATGCAGCTCCCAGCAACATTTGCAACGAACCAATTTTTCCTAGATGGTTTTTTTGAGGCAGTAAGAGAGCTCGTTAAAGCAGCACGAGAAGACTCAAGTTTTCAAGAACTGCTTAGATATATCTTTCAAGACGTCTACGGGCGTCTGGAGAGTTTGGCCGATGCCCATCAACTCCTCACTCGATCATTTTCAGACAATGATAATTTTAGCTACATAGTTTTAGTCAATCCTGAAGTTTGGCAAGAGCTTCAAAATAGTTTAACGAGAAGATTGCAGCGAATTTGTGATTTAAGCATTGAGACTCTACTTCATGCCCCACTCCCGCCCTTTACTATTCCCGTTGAGAGCCATTTTCCCCCGTGGTTATTGAGTATTGACTCAGTGGGGAGCTTGTCAAAGTAGAGGCGCATCGATGAAGGGTAATTTTACACATCGTTCGGTAGGAACACTGAAAATATGAAAGGTTGCGGATGCAATCGACAAAAATGAACCTCGCTGGAGAGAGAGGATGTGCTCCCTATAGTTCTCAACAAGCCGTACACTCAACGACAACATAAAGATATTTCTTAATTGGGAGAGCTTTTGTCTTGACAGCAATCCCCGCATGGTAAGTCAAATAAGGCGTCACGCAACTTCCAACGGCTTGCTAAGTTCATGAATTTCAGATAAGTACAACATCGTCGATGAGAATTTCCTCACGATCAGGGATATGAGGTTTGTATGCTTAGGATGTGTCGTTATGTGAGCAGTTTGTATGCGATGGTTTTCTCTTTGCAAGCGATAGGCGGGGTGGAATGTCAATCGCCCTTTGCTGGGAGGGAACAACACTTCTGACGTTTCCCACGCAATTTCGTAAAAAAAACCAATAGTGCCTGTCCCACACCGACTTTACCTCTCAAAAACATATCCGCAGCTTGTCTGGCAAGGGTCTTAGAAATCTTGGTTGGATTTTCCGTGGTAGCGGGGGATTCTTTATGTAGTTCAACCCAAAAAGAGCCCCCGCTATGATCAATTTTACAGTTCCTGTTCCAGTTCGCAAGCTCGTCGACAGATTTAAAGATATGGCTGACCCGCATCAGTGGGCGCAATTGGCTAGCATGTTTGTCTATTTTTTGACTGGGACCGGTAGCCTCTGTGATTTTGTGCGAAAAAATCCGTGGTCGCCATCGGTATCATCACTTTCAAGATTTATTCAGGAGTTCGATGGTAACAGAGCTCTTCGACGTATGCGGGGCAGAGTTCTGCGCCGCTACGTCAAAAAGTACGGAAGTCTGAATCCTAATAACTTCGTCTTCGCTGTCGATGACACAAACAATCCCAAGTTTGGCAAAAGTTATCGCGCTGGAAGCTGGTACAGTTCCAAAGGGATCTGCCATGGCCAGAGAATTGTTGTTCTCGCACTTGTCGATATCGTGAACGATGTTGCAATTCCACTATCATTTCGAATTGCCACAAAAACGGACCACCCTGACTACCAGCCTTGCTACGACTTCGTTCTTGAACAATTGAATGAGGTCAAAAACGAAGGCTTTGCAACCCTGACTGTTGTATTCGACTCGTGGTTTGATAGCTCAGAGTTTATTGCTGATGTTGCTGCTCTCGGATTTGAAGTGACATGGGAAGCAAAGGCCTCTCGCACAGTAAAAACCAGTATTTCACCTTGGTCCCACTGGAAAAAAATTGGCAAAACCTTCACGAAGGTAAAGCGTTTTCGCGCGCGTAATCGAATGGAAGCTGCGGCCGTCAAGAGACGAGAGAAACGAGCCCCATGTGTTGCGCAGCTGCGATTATTTTTTAAGAAGCTGGAAAGAAGAGTCAACTGCATAGCCTGCTATAGCAGGAGAAATGGCAAGAATGCCTTTGCCTACTGGGCTTCTACGGACTTGATGTTAACTGCGATCCAAATCTGGGAGATGGGTCGCGCAAGGTGGCGGATAGAAAAACTTTTCAGGGAGCTTAAACAGCACTTATCCTTTGGTCGTCTTCCTAGTGGAAGCAGGGAGGCAACAGAACTATCAATCTGTTTGCCGTTCATTGTATATTGTGTCCTTGCAATTGGAGCCCGAGTTATGGGGGAAGCAGGAAGATGTAACGACCGGGGATATCGTACGCAGTATACGTATCGAAGCCATGCACAAGTCAATAACCATGGCAGTGGAGAAGTCTCATTCAGATCCGTTACTGATTCGTTTCCGTGCAAGGACTTGCAAAAATCGTGTTAACAAGAAGCCTGTCAATCAAACTGCGGAATATCGGGGCAAAAAGAAGATCCTTGAGGAAAAGGCCTCATGAAGGAAAATGACTAGATAGCGTGGGAAACGTCAGAGAATATAAAAGCGATCTTATTCCGTGCTCAGAATTTTTAGCTACGCATACACCTAGCGAGTAGTGTATTGGTTAGCAACAGCCCTGAAAAACTCTTTTAAGTTAGTAAGCACTGCGTTCGGGATGACATTTAATGCCCGTTATCCCGAACGCAGTGAGGGATCGCAGTCGGTGCTCTCCCAGCCCTCAAACAAGACCATAATCAGAAGTCAAACAATCCGGAAGGTATCAAATAGCCAATGCCTAGAAGGGAGCGTACCAAGCCATTATGTTTGGCATAGTCGTCGGCAACACTCTCCGTATTAAAGTAGCTTTGCAATTCTAAAAAGAAATAGAACGCCCGCCCGATAAACGCTTCGTAAGCTATATGCGCGACGGGGGTCACATACAAACCATTCTGAATCACGTGCTCCGAGCTGCGCGTGTAGACGTATGCCGGAGCGATACCTAGCGCAAGACTAAAGGAACCGACGGGAGTATGCATCGATCCTCGCCCATAAACTTCTGCCATGACTCTAAAAAAGGTCCAGTTCGTCTCATAAACATCAGCCGGATTATCTTTTTTTTCCAAGTCCAAATGAAAGCGTTCGTAGAAAATCGGATAATTCACACCCCATGAGCTCGAAAATTTCCAATTCTCAAAGGATGAGAGATCCGATCGCGAACTCAACTCGACAAAAACTGGCACGCCGCGTCTTTTCTCAGACTTGATAGTATAGCCGTTCCGACCTTCGAAAGTGGCACTGACACCATCAGGACCGAACGCTACAAAATTCGGTATAAAGCGTGCCACGATATCCTTAGCTTTAAAATTCGTATCTGAAAAGACCCGCATCTCTCCTTTTTTAATTAGAAATGGCGGATCCAGTTTCGTCTCATGACTATAAATATCAAGGTAACTAGGTGTCACAGAAATCGTTGACCCGCGATCTTGAATTTTAAAATCGACAATGGTGTTCGCACCCAGTTCAACAGCCCAGTAGTTGTAATACAATTGCGGAAAGTCACGGTCCTCAGTTTCATAATTAATTTGAAAGCGCCTGAAGACTTCACCAACATCTTTACGAGCCAAGATCGCGTCACAGGCTTTCAAACGGGTACTTAAGTACTGTCTTCCTCTATAGGCCACTTCATCGGACAATCGAGAACTCGCGTTCTGCGGAGGCAGAATGAGATAGCTTCGACAGATATCCGGACCAGAGCTCTTGGGGGGGCCTAAATCCAAAGTGATCCGCTCGGGGCACTCGTATGGC
>PLEQ01000205.1 GCA_003136475.1 Deltaproteobacteria bacterium | reverse complement strand
GCCGGATAGAGAAATAGCATAATTCCGGCGGCGTGGCAAAGGCTAAACGCGAGCAATGACCTTCAGTTCAACAGCGATAGGGGTTGGCAAAGAGCTGACTTCGACCGTTGTGCGGGTGGGGCCGCTTTCAGCATTGAAGTACTCGCGGTAGACAGTATTGAAAGTCGCGAAGTCCTCTTTCATGTTGGTAAGAAAGACTTGGCAGTCGATAACTTTCGCGAGTGAGGACCCACACTCTTCCAAGATCGTTTTGATGTTTTGAAAGACGCTGTGCGTTTGGACGGTGATGTCATAAGCGAGGACTTGGCCTGCCGCATCGCAACTCACACCCGGAATGTCTTTGCAACCCTTCACGCGCGGACCTATGCCGGATAGGAATAGCAAATTCCCTTCGCGTCGCGCATGGGGGTAAGGCCCAACCGCTTCCGGTGCAGCTGTGCTGATGTAGTTGGAGGAAAACGCCGGCTCCGTTGCAAGGCTCGCTAGGTCTTGCGCGTAGCGTACCGGTCGCTCAGGATAAAGACCGACAAGCGCAGCACCGGTTCCCCACACAGCTTGGTAGTCAAAGATTTGACCGGTGAAGTGATTGCCCGTCCCGAGCAGCCCTGCCAACCACCAAATACCCTTGAAGCCCATATCCGCATTGGCTTGACTTGCAAAGGCACCGGTTTGGGCAATGACATCCGTGAGAGCACCTTTTTCAAGCAGGCTTAAAATGCGCCGGTTCCACTCATCGTCTTGCGTTGACGCAATATGATCTTCACGCGGATCGATGTCGTGGGTGATGTAGCGATTCGAGAGATTGGAAACCAAGACGACAACCGCCTGCTTGTTTTGCTGATCCAGCGTACGGGCAAGCGCTTGGCCAATACTCTGCGTCTCGGCTTGGTCGCCGTAAATGCTACAGGAAACCATCGCAGTTGGAATTTGACCGTCGGGATTGAGTAGCTTTTGCGCGACTATAGTTCCCGTATCGATAGGGAAGCCTTTGTAATGAACGACTTTGCAATTGTGGCCCAAGTTCATGATTTCAGTGCCACAGGCTTGGGCAAACTTAGTGTCGACACTAAACTTATAGTCCATAGTGCCAAACTCGTGCCAGTTGGGATCGACATGCAGACCCTGGGGTTCCGGATCACCTTGCACCATGTAGCCCAGTACTGAGAGCCACTGTGTGGAACAATACAGAATGAGATCAGGCTTCGCCTCGCGGATTTCCTGCCGGACGCGTTCGTAGGCTTTGTATAACGCAGTCCATTGGGGTGAACGGTCTTTTGCCAGGAGTATATGGGGCTGCCCTGGAACGATGTAGCAACGTGAGACGAGCGACTTATCCATGGTGTGCTCCCGCAGGTTTGGTAGGATTCCATTCGACAACAGCATTCCCCGTCCCGATCACACTGCCGTAAGCATGAATCTCAGCGGGATACGACGGCACACCCATTGCGTGCAGCATCCAATTTAAGGAACCGGCTTGCACTTCGGCTAGAGCTTCTTCGATGAACTTAGGCATGATGTCGAGTAAGTCTTGGCAACGACCTTCTCTCATCAATTTGAGCACCTGCATATCCCAACGGTATTGAGCATGGGAATACACATGTTCCTCAGCCATGTCCTCGACCACCTCCGGTTCCCGAACAAAGTGCCGATGCGAAAGCGATACCGATGCGAGAAGCACGGCGCTTNNGCTTCACCCAGCAATTTCATTTCTTCCAGACCGACATGGGTTGAAAAATAATAAGGCGAATTGTTGGCAGATAGAATCACGACCGGAATGTTCCACTCCGGATTGATCATGTGCAAACTGGTAATGGCGCCGTAGTCGATGCGAAAATCTGGGTTGCGCATAATTTTTGAGGTGAGACCCTTTTTTTGGGCCGCGTCCGCAATGCTGAGCGACAATTCGACATCGACAGCGAAATCTAANNTCGGAAAATATGCGGAAAGATCGGATCCACCGAGATTCCGCTAAAATGCGGTAGGCCGAGCACGTGGTGACCGACGATCGTTTGCCAGTGCGGTGTGTGGATCAGCAGCACATCGGGTTTAAGAGCTAGAATGCTGGCTCGACACTTCTCATAGCCCCAGCGTAAAGTTTCCCATCCGTACTCGCCCTGCGCTTCATTGCGGGGGGTCTTGTCCGCATACACGAGATGGGGAGGATGCGGGGCTAAGACTCCCCCGACAATTTTTCCGACTGGCATAAGATCCTTTCTCAAAGTTGAACGCAGATATTTTTAAGTTGCGAATAGAAGTCTAACGAATGCACGCCGCCCTCGCGGCCGATACCCGAAAACTTGCTTCCCCCAAATGGAATCCGCAAATCACGTTNNGGCTTGAGCGACACGATGCGCCTTCGCAAGATTGGAGGTCCAGAGACTTGCGGAAAGCCCATACTTGACACCATTGGCCAAACTGATCGCTTCGGCCTCCGTTTCAAAAGGATGCACACAGACCACAGGGCCAAAAATCTCCTCCTGCATGACAGCCGAATTGGGATCCANNGAATGGTGGGAGTCATAAAGAAACCGCCAGCAAGGTCACCGTACAAATGCAGAGCTTCGCCCCCAATAAGGGCACTGCCCCCTTCCGACTTTGCGAGTTCCACGAAGCCGATAATTTTCTTTAAGTGCGCTTCACTGACGACTGCCCCTAGAAAATTATCTTTCTTTTGGGGGTCGCCAATTTTCAAGGCTGCGGTTTGCGCCACCAGGATTTCAATAAATCTGGAATAGAGTGTTTCTTCGACAAAGATGCGCGATGTGCATAAGCAGATCTCTCCCTGGTTCAGGAAAGCCGCTTGAATGGTTTTCAGAATACAGGCGTCGAGATTGGCATCAGCAAATACAATCTGGGGATTTTTGCCACCCAGCTCAAGACTCATTTTTTTGCAGAAGGCCGCGCCTTTGCTATAGATCTGCAGACCCGTTTGCGTCCCACCCGTAAAGGACAAGCATGGAACATCGGGATGGGCAACCAAGGCCGAGCCGCAGGGGTCGCCTTTGCCGAAAACAATATTGCAGACCCCTTTGGGGAGACCGGCTTGTTCAAAAAGCTGAGTGAGCAGAAAAGCGGTCATCGGTGTCAATTCCGAAGGCTTGCAGACCACCGTATTACCCATCGCCAAAGCTGGTGCCAGTTTCCACGTAAGCAAGTAGAGTGGCAGATTCGAAGGTGTGATAAGCCCAACGACCCCGATGGGGTCACGCCAAGTGTAGTTGAGCGTCTCGTAATCCTGCGTTGCTTCGTTGGTAAAATGTTCGATCGCTGAGGCAAAGAATGAAAAGTTAGCAGCACTGCGCTGAACATCCATGGCACTCGCCAGCCAGACCGGCTTGCCTTGGTCCATACTTTCTAGCTGTGCGAAGCGCTCAGCATTTTCTAAGATAAGGTGGGACAAGGAGCGTAGTATGCCCGTCCGTTGGGCAAAGCTTGTCAACCGCCAGGTCAGCAAAGCTTCACGCGCAGCATCCACCGCTTTGTTAATATCCTCAGCATCAGAATCGGGAATCAGCGCAAAAGCTTGACCCGTTGCTGGATTGACGTTCTCGAAGTAGCGATTGCCAAGAGGAGCATGGTATTCTCCACCAATATAATTTGCGACGCGTTCCATAGCTTTCTCCTTGAGTTTTTGAAACTATAGCGAGGGTGTGCGTCCGCCGTCGACGGGAAGATTGATCCCGTTGATATAGGAAGCTGCAGGGCTTGCTAAAAATGCTACGGCAGCACTGATTTCTTCAGGCTCTGCAAAGCGTCCAACGGGAATCTTGGTTTCCCAATCTTTCTTGATATCGCTAAATGCGCTTTTAGTCCGCTGTGCAGCTAGTTCCATCAGGGTTTGCAAACGTGGGGTTTGGGTGTAGCCGGGAAGAACGTTATTCACCGTAATCCCCCATGCTGCGAGTTCGAGAGACAGCGTCTTTGCCCAGTTGGCAACGGCTCCACGAATCGTGTTGGATACCCCAAGATNNTTTTACAGAGGTTGAGATGATGTTGATGATACGTCCGAATTTCAGCTCGCGCATCCCCGGTGTGAGCAGTTGCACTAAACGCTGGTTGGCTAGAACATGCTCTGTGAAAGCTTTTAAAAAGGACCCAGCATCAGCCTCTAGGAGCGGACGACTCGCAGGCCCACCACTGTTGCAGATGAGGATGGAGATCGGTCCGAGTTCTTGCAGAGTTGTCGTGACGACTTGCTCCAGCATGCTTAAGTTGTGAACATCCACTGCTAAGATGCTATGGTGAGTTGAGGAAGGCAGTTGCGCCCGCACGGCTTCGAGCTTATCCTTTGTGCGTGAAAGCAGTATAAGACGTGCACCGTGTTCCGCAAGCGTCTGCGCACAAGCGCGACCGATGCCCTGCGAGGCGCCACACACCAGAGCTGTTTTGCCATCGAGTCTTAAGTTCATATCGCTCCTTTGCCGAAGACAAATTCGCAGGATGCTAGCTGGAATGAATCGAAGGCTCAACAAAAAGAGTTGCGCGACTTAAGACCTTCCTTCAGAAAGGGGAGAGGATGAAAACCGAAGTCGTTTCTTTTTTCGATGAAAATACTTCGACTCTCAGTCACTTGGTTTTTTCACACCGCTCCCGTTTTGCGGTGCTGATCGATCCCGTTATGGATTTTGATTTATCCACTTTCGCAACGGGGCGCCATTCGGTCGATCGAATTTTGAAGTTTTGCCAGGAAAAAAACCTTAGTCTCACCTACATCCTGGAAACCCATGCTCATGCGGACCATCTGTCCGGTAGCCAGCTCATTCAGGCATTCTATCCCCAAGCCAAAATCGGAATCGGGCGTGAGATCAGCAAAGTACAAAGTTATTTTGCGGAAATTTTTGGTTTAGGTCCTGAGTTTCCCCGCGACGGAAGCCAATTCGATACGCTCTATAGCGATGCTATGGAAATCGATGTCGGAGACTTTGCTATCCGAACCTTGTATACGCCCGGTCATACGCAAGCCTGCTATACCTTGCAAATCGGAGACGCTCTCTTCACCGGCGACCTCATCTTTGCCCCGGACTTAGGCACGGGCCGTTGCGATTTTCCTGGAGGAGACGCTGCAACACTCTTTCGTTCGGTAAGCACCAAGATCTTTACACGACCAGATGATACAAAAATCTACGTGGGTCACGACTATCCCCTTAAACGTAGCCTACGCGAGCATGTGACGGTTGGTGAACAAAAAATTTCCAACCTGCGTCTCAATGCTCACACAAGCGAAGCTGAATTTGTTAAATTTCGTAAAGAACGTGATCAACAGCTGCCACCACCCAAACTGATTTTGCCCAGTCTTCTCATCAATATCGCTGCCGGTCGTCTACCTCCCAAACAAAGCAACGGTAAATCGTATTTAAGCCTGCCTCTCAATAGCTTGCTGCGCTAGGATCATCAGTGGATACGCCCGATCGATTGGCCAGGATGCGTTATTCCTGATTCGTTAATTTTTTGAACTTGCGAGGGCGCTAAAGACTTCTTGGAGATTCGATCCCTCAAAGTCTTCCCGTGTAGCCTTCTTCCATTTTAAAATGCGTTCTGTAAAGAGATGACTAAGCTCTGGATTGCGCTTAAGCCATTCCTTAAGAAACTTCATCTCATCGCTGTTGTACTGAACTTTTCCGGCATAGAATTTTGCCTGAAAGAGAAGCGAGGCCAAGTCAGGATCTTGAAGAAGATCCCTATCGGCACTTTCGCGTATCACACCGTCTTCAAGATGGATCAATGTGAGGATCACGTTTTCCTGTCTCTTGGAATTTTTCTCTAAAGCCAGTTGAAAATTCGCAGCTTCCGTAGGATGTAGCAAAATCACTTTCGAGGTCCGAGTTGAAGAGTCAAAAACCAGCAGTGCATGATGGATGGGCAGTTCAAAAAACGAAAATGGCTCGAATTCAAACGAGTTGGAACCCAAACCGACCGCGCTAAGAAAAGTTTGAAAATACGACAGATCATGCCTTTGGACAGGCGCAAGATTGAGAGTGATCAGAAGCTTTGGTGAAAATGCTTCACCTTCGTGAATACCCTTGTGTGTCAAAAGCTGCTTGACTTCAAGCAAGGGCGAACGTTTTCTTAAATGCACCTTGCCGAGGTCTTCGAAAGGTATGGGTGTAAAACGATCCCGTGAAAATAGGTCGCCAAATTCCCAGTCTATGAACGTTTTTGGCATAAATTGTCCATTGGTCCGCTCAGCTTCCCTTTCGTTTTCTTTTTCTTGTTCCTTCTCACTTTCTTGTTCCTTCTCACTTTCCGTTTCGACAAAGACCTCTCTTTCAAATTGGGCTCCGCTATCTGAAACTGCTTCAGAAACACCTTTTTCTTTCAAACAAGGGTGGGCAAGAACTGCAAAGTCACCCGTCAAGGTTTGGCAATACAAATTCTTGCCTGCAGTGCTTTCCTCGAGGGCGTCTGGCAGACCGGGCATCCCAGTTTTGACGATTGCGTCTAGCACATTATAAAATCGAGGATGAAAAGCTTTGCCGATAGGACCACACCCGAGCTTGGCAAATTGCTCGCAAACTACCCGGTTCTTAGCGCCCTGCACTTTTATCTTGCCAAAGATTTGATAGAGTTTGGGCGGGCGAATGGATTCGAAGAGAGTTCGGTTTTTTTTGAAGATTTCTGTGCTTTGTTCCAATGAATTTTTTGGGTTGAGCATTTGCTCTACAGCTTCTTGCAAATAGACGCCGCGCATCTGGCTTTTTAAGGCTTGGTAATTGAGCCGGCCTTTCATTTGACTTTGATTGAGCTCGGCATATTGGAGAAGATTTTCAAAGCTAAGATCTTTGATGTCTAATTTGGCCCACTTGTAGAGCTGGCGTTTGATATAGACGCTATCCTCTTCGCCGGTGACAAATTCAACCGCTGACTCTCTTCGAGTTGTCTGAGTCGCCAAACGGATTGCAAAACATCTCGCATAATATTCTGCTTAGCAAAGCTCACAATTGCAGCGGCTTTGACTGGCGCGGACAATCGCTATTTTTTGCAGTTCAGCTTGCATCAACCTATACTGCATCAAAAGCGCCATCGTCCGTTCCGCTGTATCTCACATTTCAGGTTCTAGGAAAATTCGTGGGAAAGTCTGGGTATTCC
Organism: Deltaproteobacteria bacterium; assembly: GCA_003136475.1. Taxonomy (GTDB): domain Bacteria; phylum Bdellovibrionota_B; class Oligoflexia; order Oligoflexales; family Bog-1112; genus BOG-1112. The sequence goes on along the minus strand of PLEQ01000205.1, from coordinate 19,495 downwards.
ACAAGGTTCCACTAAACCCCGAAACTTTGTTAAAGATCGCTCCATACAGCTGTGAATCCGAATCCAGTTGGATTGGGTGAATCTTAATCTGAGGCAGCACATAGCGTTTAACAAGGTTCCAGTTCCTCTTCTTTTCCAACCGCAAAATGGTGAGACAAAAGTATATCAAGAACGGTATCGACTTCATCGATCTGTACGGAGGCATAGTCTTTGAAAATCTTGAATATCTTCCTATAGAGTTGGATTTTTTTACCCACCGTGTAATTATTTTCCGAAGGCGTACCACATTTTATTTCTTCGACAATCTTAGAAAAGCGTTGAATAAAGCCTGCTATATACATGCGTAAGTTCATAATGAAGTTAAGAAAGAGGCTTTGAATGCTGCTGTTTGTCATCATCAATATCTTTTGCGATTTCCTGATGTTTTCTAGTCTCAAGTATGTCACCATTTATGAGATTATGGTCATGAGCTTTATGGGTATGGAGACTAAACACTTCGAGCGATTTCTGGAGAAGGTTTCTGGCTGGTGTGCTGGAAAGTAGGCGAGATTGGTCAAGAGCACAGCTCGNNGTGCAATGAGTGCTGTTGAAGTAGTCGACGAGAGCTTTAAATTGCGAAGCATATTCCAACCAAGCTGCGCGTCGAACGTTTCCGAGATGATGTCCAAAGGCTGCGCTTAGCGAGGCATAGCTGCAGGTTTTTTTTGAGGTCTAGTAGGTGGTAGCAATCCCAGTCTTTTAAAAGTGGATCATCTTCGGAATTGGGTGGCTCTAGGCAAACTTGATCCGGTTTGTTTGCGCTTTTTTCGGTACATTTGCCACCAGGCATATTGTTTATGAGGGCTTGGATTTGAGCTAGGCGAAAGGGCATTATAGCTGAAGCGTTGTTGCCTTCAAGGTTTGAGCCGGCGCCGAACGAGTCGCCTAAAACATGCAAAAAGAGTGTGTCTGCATCGCTAGTGGTCGAAGCGGGTGACAAGGGGGCACAGATGGTGAGCGCAAAAGGCCTAATATCAGTTCATTGCTATAGTGTTTGGGAATTGCAGAAAGGATATTGCGCGTCGCTGCTGAGGCTTGAGCACGGTCGGTACTTTGGGCCGATTTTTCTTCATGGGTTTTTTTGGGACTGCATGAAGACGATAGAATGAGAAGGAAAAAAATGTTGAGAAACATACCGGTCTCGAACTTATTGCATGAAGGAGGACGCCAATTGATGTTTCGGACTAAAATCAGAGATTTTTAGTTGGGATTTTGAGGCTAAGGTTGAGTCGGAAGGGTGAAATCAGATTTTTGTTTATTATTTCGTCAGATTAAGCTAGGGCGAGGAATTGCCGTCTTGGTTCTTCCTACTTACGAAACGCTGGTTAGGAAGACGCAAGAACCGAAAAATACAAACACAAAAATTTCAGTGAGTTAATGTCGAGAAAAATGGTAGGGGCACACGGACTCGAACCGTGGACTTCTGCCTTGTAAGGGCAGCGCTCTAGCCAACTGAGCTATGCCCCTATATTCGATAGGGTCATTAGATATCGCTTTCTGGGGATTTTTAGTCAAGACAAATTAATATCGCCGTTTAGCTAGTAAGGATCTTTGTCTTCATCTTCGTCATGGCTATCTGAGATTGCTGGGTCTTCATCAAATTCGTGAAGAGCGTAGGGGTTTTTGCGGCGTTTTCGTATGAGCAGCGTGATGATGGTGGAAATCAGGAGCAGGGCGCCAGCTGCCACCAACCAGGTGACCAAGTCTAAACGTTCCGGAGCCGGCGAGTCGAGGTGAATGGACATCAGACTATCCCAGGCTTCGCGGATAAGGGACTCGAATTCTTTGTTTTCGAAGTGCTCGCGGAGGTCGGTGAACGTGACGAGAAAATGATGTTTCTCCGAAGATACCAGAATATGAGCCTGCATGAGGCGCTGGCCATTCATCTCGTAGTCTGTGTAGTAGAGAATGCCCTTGCTCGTCTCTTTGAGCTCGAGAATTTTACTATCGCGCAAGGAAAATTTTTCGACCTTATCGAGTTTTCCGAAATTCTCAAGCAGGGTCGTCGCAAACTCTTTTTGCGATTCGCTATCTATATAATAAGGCCCGCCTAGCGAGAGCACTTGGATATTGCGCCTATAGCTCATGTTCGGCTCTGCGGGGGCTAGCAATAAGAGGCGAAGTCCCGGCGCTTTGTGATGTAGCTCCCACCCCTTCGGGGCTCGGATTGTAAAACCCTTTTCCGTAATCTCGGTTTTTCCGCCATCAGAAATCTCAAAAGGATCTGTAGCCTCAGGCTGTGCGCCGGCGCTGGCAGCAAGCAGGTAGAGGCTGAACGAAACTAGGAAGCTCTTCGTAACTGCCATGGCCGAACCTTTTCTTGTGGAAGCTTAAGTTTATCGCGAAGAGGAACGATCTCTTCGAGTTCGTCTAGCCAGGACGTGCTTGCGGAAGCACTCAGTTCTAAAATTCCCAGGCGTTCACCTGTTTCACCTGAGAGTGTGACCGAGCGGTCGAAGCGATGCACGAGCTCTAAGAGCGCCTGATTTTTTTCATAAGGGTGCCAGAGGGATTTTTTAGTGACTTTATAAACTGCCAGAACTCGGCGAAGGACACTATGGGAAATAAAAAACACAAAGTCATTCGCGCGCGTCTCCTTGCCGACGTTGTAGAAGAGATAGTCCGCTTCCTTTTCCGGGCATTGCATCAATTCGCTTTCACGACGGGCTGAACCNNGAGAGTGCAATGGTCCAGAATTTTGCCGTTTGGTAATCGGTTGGACGCTTCTTGTGTTCTTTCTCCTGCATATAATTGAGATTGAGAGCGAGTTCAGAGGTCGGAATACCAACCCGCTTGGCTTGCTTTCGCGCGAGTTTGAAATACGCTTTGGCCTTTTCCCAATGCTTGGTCTGTATATTGTCGTGCGTCTCCAACAGGTAGCCATAGCCCAGCAAGGCTAAAGTATCAGGATCCCGTGACCGCGTGCGCACACTCAAGGCTTCCAGGTTTCGAATCGCTGCCGGCACTTGGTTTTGGCAAAATTTTACATAGCTCAAGTTAAAGCGAAACTGCTCATTCTCAGTAAAACGTTGGCAGAGACGCTCGCCAATCTTAGCGCAGGCTTCCAAACGGTTTTCATCGAAGCTTTGCCAGAACTTAAACTGATCTTCCAACGGAGCCTTCGGAAAGTTCTCCGAAATTTTCGGCAAGAGCTGGCCAATCAGCTGTGTGGCGCCATTTACCAAAAGGCCTCGAGCCAGAGTTTGAAGGACAAAAAAATCTGTGATAGGAGCGGCACTCTTTAAAATAGTCAGGGGAGTATTTTTGTCATCAAAAAAACGCATCTCGTAGCGCTGACGCAATTCCAAAGCATAGGGGCTGAACAAGTTGTCTCCAACACTACGCACGATGATCGCACACGCTTCCAGTTCCTCGAGCTCGAGGTGAACGAGCCCCCTTAAGGCCGCCCATTGGTCGTAGTCCTCAAAATTGGGTGCCATGTTGGCAAGGTGATTTTTCAACACCTGCAACGAAGGTCGGTCGTGACCTTCTGCAAGAATCTCAATCCAAAGTCTGTAGAAAATTTGTATGTCGATATGGTCGATGTCATCGACGATCGTTTGACTGAGTAAGGCAAGGGCGTCTCTGCGACGCTGATGCCAGTACAGGTCGAGAGTCTTCATATACTTTTTGTAAAAATCTGTGGCAAAGAACTTTTTGGGCGGAACCTTGCTAAGGAAAACATCCAGCTCTTTCATAGATCGCTCCGATAGTTAGACTCAAAGTAGAGTTCGGACGCAAAACCTATGACTTTACTTGTAAAGAAAGGAAAATTTTTCCTAGTCAGAACAACTTAGCTGGCGATATGGCTTAAACGCTGACGGATCTTCTCAACCTCATCGGTTTGTTGCATCGCAACTTCGATCTCGTTTGCACGATCGATAAGAATGTCACGCATTTCCTCGTAACACTGCTCGCAAATGGGTTGGTCTACTGTTCCGGGGTTTATTTCATTCCACAGTAGGAGCACAGTCCAGGCTTGCACACTGAAAGAACGTCGACGACAGATGGATTGGCCGCTGCAGTTTCTGCAAACAGTTAGCTTTTGGCCGGCAACTCCCCCTTCCCATCCCGTGCTGGTTCCTTCTACAGAAACAACATCTTTTTTATTCCGTTTTTCTGTGAAAGATCTCATCTCTCTCCACCCTTCTGTTATTCCTAATGCCAAAGCTACATGTTACTGCAGCTCTTCTAACCGTGTTGACCAACAGACTACTGAGGTTTAGTACGAAGATTTGACGTCTAAACACCCAAACCGGCTCCGCAATGTCCTTCAATCGGAATTTCTCAAAGCAGTCTTTAAGTTTCCTCTCATTTTATTTAAAAAACTAATAAAAGCAACACTTTGTGAGGAAGTTTGTGGCCCCATAGACCAACGCCACTGACCCACAGTTTTCCTTCCAAAGGGAATATTAGCATTTTAAAAATTTCTACTTAGCTCACCCTCATTGTCCATATCCAGAAACCAAAGTCAATTTTTTGGGAATGATTCTTTGGTAAATTCAGTCGGCATGAATATTTCTACCAGGTATTTTCATTCGGACTGAATATAGGATTTTCCCTGAAAGTAGAATTCTAGGATTTCTTTTTTGATCCAATGATCTTTGATACTGTATGTTTTTGTCGTGAGTAAGGGTTTCCATACGGCCTTGGCTTTTTGAACGGATCCGTCACGATAGAGCAATAAGCCTTGTAAATAGGCAGACTCCAACGAACGACCCGCTCCTTTAAGTTCGCTCAAACAATCCCGAGCAGCCCGAACTTCTCCAAGTTTGAGCAGTGCATGCGCCATAATCAATTTGGCAGACTCGGCATGTTCCGATTCTGTATCTCTAACAAGTTTCAGGTAAGCCAGAGCTTTTTGCAAGTGTATCCCTCGCCAAACATAGGAATCGCTAAGATCCAAGTTCACTCGAAGTCTTAGCGACTCAGGTAGAGATGCCTTGCTGATGAGTTGTTCAAGCCACATTTCGGCTACTTCGAGTGCGCCAGATTCTTTGAAAAGCACACCTAAGGCCCAATAGAGCCACGGACTATCGAAGTTCGTATTCAGAAGTTTGAGTAAATCGTGAGCGCCCTTGGTCGAATTGTATTGGATCGCAGCTTCGATGTATTTGCCATACTGTTGCGGGTTACCTGATGTTGTGAGCAAGCGGAGTTGCTGTCGAAGATAAACCAGGGAGTAATGATGAGCATCGATTAGGGCTTGGGTCTTCTGATCAAACTGTAGCCAATCCTGGTGAGAAACTTGAGCAAGGTCTACGCCACTCGTGCCGATCTCGACAAGACGCTCTTGAGGCGAAAGAATTTGCATATGGCAGCGGATAGCCTGATTTAAATACTCGATGCTCCACGGGTCATGATCGAGACTGAGTGTGGCCAATGCGAGAGCATTTTTGAAGTCACCTTTCTGCTCAAAAAATCGTGACCTCAAGGCTTGAATTTCAATTTTTTTATCCTCATCGTCTTGACACCGAAAGAGGATCTTATCAAGAATCTGATTGCCTTCATTCCTATTGTCAAAATTGATGAGGAAGGAGGCATAGCGAAAAGATGATTCTAAACTTGCTTCGTCGAGCCTATACATTTTTTGGAAGTACCGGCGAGCAAGAACTGTGTCGCCAAGTTCGAGAGAGAGCTCTCCGAGTAAGCCTTGTACGTCGGGATCGTTTGGATAGTCCTCGATAAGAGCTAGCAGCAGGGTTTTTGTTTCGGCAGAATCTTGGTGATCTGCCACACGTTTGGCCGCGATTTCACGTCTGCGGAAATAGCTTTCCGTATCAACTTTGGCAAGTTTGAGGCGACTGGCAAGTAGACAGAAGCGAACATCCGGATGGTCGGGGTGCAAGGTGTAGGCGTCTTGGAAAAGGTCTTGCGCGTCGTTGAGAGCCCCCATCGATAGAAAGTGCGTGCCAATGCTTTGGATAAGCGAGGGGTCTTGGTCGACAAAAATGAGCATTTTTTTATAAACTTTAAGGGCTAGTTGATTTTGACTGAAATCTTGGAGAACTTGCGCTAGGAAGTGCAGATCATCCTTGCGTGAATCTTTGGCTTCTAAAATTTGTGTAACGAGTGTTTTGAATTTGATGAGATCTAAGGCTGCAGTATGCGAGTCGCCTTTCTTTTCAGCTATGTGGGCAAGTGAAAGCGATTCTAAAACAAGAATTTCAGCGGGGCACTGACCACGGTTTTCGATCCACCATTCGCTCAAAGACTTGATCGCATTTTCGGCATTGTGGAACTGGTTTTTTTCGAGAAACTCTTGGGAAAGTTGGCGATGAGTTTCGATGTTACCATAAAGATTGTAGGGAGCCGCTTGTTCAAAGAGGTAAAAGTAGTGGTCCCCTTTATTGGTTTCATGCATTTGGTAGTAGATTTGGCTAAGACCAAAATATGCGGGGTACCATCCCGCATCTTTGTTGATGCTCTGTAGATAATTGTAAAGGGCCCGTTCGTTGTTCGACTCGCCTTCCAGGCTTAGGCCTATGCCAAAGTNNACTCGGAGTAGTTTTGAATGGATGCTGAGGGTGCAATCATTTGACCGTGTTGTTCGACCATCGCGATGCAGATACGCCCGATTTCAAGGTCGAGATGGGAGAGACGCATCTCTTCGAGATAGTGCGTGTGCAGGGCCTGTGTTTCCCCAAGTCGAGCACCGATTTCTATCCGTCGCAAGTGCAGGAGCAAGCAATTCGTATGGTCTTTTTTGGCAAGCACATCGTCGAGCAGCATCGCAGCTTTTTTATATTGTTTGACGAAAACCAGCTTGTTTGCCGTCTCGAGTTCTTCTTTCAGTTTTGCATCAAGTGCTGACATCGACGAGAAGCCCCCTAGATTCTTTCAGAAAATTCGACATATTTGTCAAAAACTATAAGTTTTTTATGCCAAGACTAGGAAATTAAGGGGAAAAAGTCTTTTTAAGAGAGCCTCGTCTGCTTGAACGAAGTGAGAAGTGCAGCCTTTGTGTCTTCGTCATTTTAAAAGAACAGCGGGTCTTTAACTAGAAATTCCATCTGACTTTTTTTGATGNNCCTTTACCGGATTGGGGACTGAAATCGAGAGCCGCAGCATGCAGAAAGTGGTGGCGATAGCTCAACTCTGCAAGCGCGGGATCAAGGGGCTTCTTCAGGGGAAGCGCATAGCGTTTGTCTCCGATGATGGGGATTTGAGATTGCAGAAGATGCACGCGGATCTGATGGCTTCGGCCGGTCTTTGGTTCGACGCGGACGAGGCAGACATTATGTTTCTGCGACGCTGCGATCAATTGCACAGCTGATGAGGACGCATGGCCACCGGATCGCACCACACTTACCATGCCGGTTTTTTTATGAATCGGAGAGAGGTGACAACTCACCTCCCAGCGTTTCGCACGTGGCAGGTTGNNTTGTAGCAGAGAGCGTAATAGGTTTTGTTCACAGAACGTTTTTTGAATTGTTCCATGACCCATGCAGCCTTTTCGGGAGTGAGAGCCAAGAGCAAAACTCCGGAAGTTTCCTTATCGAGGCGATGGCAAGCACTCACAGCGTCGGGATTGAGGCCTTTAGCGATAAGGAGGGGGCCGAGGAGTTTTTTTACGAACGGAGTTTTGGCTGATACCGTAGGAACGGAGGGAATACCAGGGGCTTTGTTGACGGCAATAATGTCATCTTGCCAGTAAAGGATGTCTTTTTCCGTCAATGGCGCAAGTTCGACATCCTTCGTTGCGAGGTCGGGATGCACGGTCAGCGTGATGTGATCGCCCCTCTGCACAGTTTTAGAAGCTACAAAGACCCGTTTACCGTTACAGAAAATGCCTCCCTTATCGAGAATTCTGCGGAGCTCCTTTCGGGAAAGAGTGACTCCGCTTGCCAACAAGGCTTTATCAATTTTGAGGCCGGCTGCGCCAGCTTCGATGGTGATTTTGATTGTTTTCATGGATTCTTTGCTTAGTGATGGCCAAAGCGTACAACGCTTACACGTTCTTCAGCACTGGGTTCGTGGGTGATGGAGGGATGTTTTTCGTTCTCGAGCTTGATCGAAGTGATTCCGCCATGAAGCTCGGAGCGATCGACGAGATAATCTTTGGTATAAACCCATTTTTTCTCGTCGGTATCAGCCATAGCATATTCGGGACCGAGGCGGATAGCGTCGACTGGACAGGCTTCTTCGCAATAGCCACAGAAGACGCAGCGCAGGATGTCGATCTCAAAACGTACGGGGAATTTCTCGGTGGCGTTTTCGGGGTGTTGACCGGCTTGGATGTAGATACATTGCGCTGGACACGCCGTAGCGCAGAGAAAACACGCTGTGCACCGCACCTGCCCATCGGGACGTTTCGTGAGAAAGTGCTTACCTTTAAAACGGTCACCGTAAGTGACAGCTTGCTCGGGCCATTCCAAAGTTTCGGTTTTTTCCATGTGGGTCAGCTGTTTGATGAAAATCTTCAGCGTGACTCCCATGCCTTGGGCGATCGTGGTCAGGTAGCCCAAGGCCGCGTGAAAGATGCTCCGATCTTTAGGAGGTCTTGCAACTTTAATGACACCCATATTAAACTTTCCTTAAACGATTGTTCTCTGCTCCTAGGAAATCAACAACCTCTGTCACATCCTTAGCCCCAAAAACGACGGAAGGATAGGGGGACGTGAGTTTACGTTCTTTCTTTTGGAAATTCAGTACGGTGCCTTTTTTCTCAAAGAAACTTTTGAGCGGGATGAGATTCGCGACATCTGCAAGTTCCTTGACTACGAGCAGTGAAGTCCAAAGTGAGACGAAGTCGAATTTGGCAAGTTTCGCGAGATGATCTTTCATGCTGGGAAAGTTTGAGGGAACTTCCGGGCAAAGAGCGATCACAGTTTTGGCACCGCTCGTCAGACAGGCGTCAAATTCGTTGGCAATGTTACGGGTGAGGCCGAATTCTTCAAAGAAATTCTGCAAGCCTAAAGTATTGGCATTGCGATCGCCACGCAGGAGAATGCCATCGAAGGCGTCACGTTCCTCACTGGGTTCGCGCCATTGGTAAACCTTTTGGATGCCCAGGCCTTTGACAAAGAACTGAAAGAAGGCTCTGTATTCTTCATTGGTATATTGAGCGGACACGAGCAGAGCCATGTCCTGTGGTTTGACGGTGAGTATATGCTGCATGAGCGCACGGAGGCCGGCGTCGGTGGAGCCTTCTTTTTTGGTATTTTGGTCAAGGTAGCTGGCATATTCCAGGCGTTCTTCAATATTTTGATGTTGGTACATTTTGCGACCGTGATCGCACATCCAGTGTCCGTTGACTTCTGCATCCTCGACCGGCTTGATGCGGTAGTACATGCGTTCTTCGGGCTTACCGTGGACGCTGATGCGACAGCCGGTGGAACAACCCGGGCAAATGGCTTCTTTTTCTTTAAGGAACCAAACACGTTGTTTGAAGCGAAAAGTTTTCGATGTAAAGGCGCCGACAGGACAGATGTCGACAAGATTTTCTTGGTAGTTGTGAGCGAGTTTCTCTTCACGAAAAGTGCCAATAATGGAGCGATCACCGCGGTCAAAGATACCGAGGGCGTTGGTTTTCGTCACTTCCTCTTCAAAACGCACGCAGCGTGAACAGAGTATGCAGCGTTCGGTATCGAGGATCAGCTCGGAGCCGACATCCAAAGCTTTGGGTTTGAGCACTTTCGGTCGGGTCATCTGGCTTTTGTACTTGCCAACTTCCATATAGAAGTCTTGGAGTTTGCACTCGCCTGCCTGATCGCATATGGGGCAATCCAGGGGGTGGTTGACGAGATGGAACTCGAGAGCCCATTTATGGGCATCTTTGACGTTCTCTTTGATGGTACTCACTTCCATGGGTNNGGGTGTACCATCCCGATTGTTCTCGATCGTTAAGTTGCAGGCGATTTCAAGCTTAGGTCGGCCCTTGACTTCGACCATGCAAAAGCGACAGACACCAGCTATAGAAAGAGCGGGATGCCAGCAGAAATGAGGGATTCTCACCCCTTCGCGCGTTGCTGCCTGCATTACCGTCCAGCCTTTGGGGACGGAAACTTCTTTACCGTTCAATTTGAATACAACCTGCTCACTCACGCGTTTGCCCTCTTCGCTTTCGCCACATATTGGTTCNNTCGCTGCAGCGTCCGACAAAGCACAGATGGTCTTACCCATCATTTGATCAGCGATTTTGAAGATTTTATCGTAATCTTCGGCATGTCCCTTCTTCTCCTTGATGCCTTGTAAGAAATTAGCAATCCAGCCGGTCCCTTCACGACAGGGCGTACACTGTCCACAGCTTTCATGGTGGAAAAAATCTGCGATCACTTTGAGCAGCTCAAACATATTTTGATCTTCTGGAATAGCAATGACGGCGCCGGAGCCCAACATGGACCCGGCAGCGGCAAGCGAGTCAAAATCAAGATTGATTTTGCTAACTTCTTCCGCNNGCGGAGGCCCCACCCGGAATGACGGCTTTGAGTTTTTTACCAGGCAGCATGCCACCCGCATCGTCGTGGATGAGTTTGTGTAAGGAGTAGCCCAAGGGTTTTTCGTAAACTCCAGGTTTACGAACGGGACCTGAGACGCAGAACAGTTTGGTGCCCGGACTTTTTTCGGTACCGATTTTACGAAAGGCCTCGGCGCCATTTTGCACAATCCAGGGCAGGAGCGCTAGGGTTTCCGTATTGTTGATGATGGTCGGTTTGCCAAGGTAGCCAGAGACTGCCGGAAAAGGTGGTTTGAGTTTGGGCTGACCTTTTTTACCTTCGAGGGAAGATAGGAGTCCGGTTTCTTCGCCACAGATATAGGCGCCGGCTCCGATGTAGTGGTCCAGTTCAAAATCAAAGCCCGAGCCCAGAATATTTTTGCCAAGGTAACCTGCGGTATAGGCTTCTTCGATCGCATGATTCATCCAGGCGATTTCATCATAGAATTCGCAGCGTGTGTAGATGTAGGCCTTTTGGGCTTGGATGGCGAAAGCGGCAATTACCATACCTTCGATCAGCATGTGTGGGGAAAGTTCGAGTATGTAACGGTCTTTGAAAGTGCCGGGCTCGCCTTCGTCATTATTGCAGACTAAAAAGCGTTGTTTAGAATCTTTGGGGATAAAACTCCATTTCAAGCCCGTTGGAAAACCGGCACCACCTCGACCGCGGAGGCCTGACGCTTTGACGAGAGCCACCAACGCATCGGGTGTCATGGTGAAAGCTTTCTTAAGCGCTGCGTAACCATCTTTTGCGACATAGGTTCGAAGACTTCGGGAGTCTGGTACTCCTTCGAAGGCTGTTGTGATTTTAATATCTGCTGCCATCGATTGTATCTCCCTTAGACTTCGTACTTACGCAAGATGTCTTCAACGTTTTCGGTGCTGACTCTCAGGTGTCGTTCTTTGTTGACAAGCATGGCTGGCGCACCGTCGCACACTCCCAAACAGGGCACACCCGTCAAACTGAAGGGGCAAGCTTTCCCGCTCTCCTCGGTCTTTTTCATATGATGACGGATCTTTTCCATAACGCTGTCAGCACCCATCATGGTGCAGACAATATTATCACAAAAATAGATCCGCAGGGGCTTTGGCTCCTCTAAGCGGTACATAGAGTAAAAGCTCGCAACCTCCTGGACGTGTACACGTTGGAGTCCGTATTCTTTTTCCAAAATCTCGACATGCGTCGGTTGAATCCAACCGCATTCGTCCTGGATTTCATGCAGGATCGGAAGAATAGCCGAGCGCGGCGTCTCGTAGCGTCCGAGATAATGTTGGATGCGTTCTTGTAATTTTTGTGAAAAGACACTCATAATTGCACCGATCCCAAGGCACCTGAGGTGCCATTTTGTAGATAACGACTAGCGATCCAATTCGCCTGCAACAATATTAATAGTCCCTAGTGCTGCGATAGCATCTGCGACCATGTGGCCCTCTAAAAGTTTTGTAAAAGACTGGAAGATGGCAAAACAGGGCGGACGGCACTTCACACGGTAGGGTTTACCCGTACCATCACTGATGATGTAAAAACCCAACTCGCCATTGGCACCTTCAGATGCTGAGTAAATTTCCCCAACGGGTGGTTGGACGTCATAGATGACTTTCATGAACTGATGCATGAGGCCTTCGATGTTACCGTAGACATCTTCTTTGCGTGGCAAAGCGATATCGGTGTTATCGATCGTGATGGGTCCCGAGGGCAGTCCCTTTAAGGCTTGTTGAATGATGCGGACGGACTGCTTGATTTCTTCCATCCGAACCATGTAGCGATCATAGCAATCACCGGTTTCTCCGATGGGAATATCGAAGGCAAAGTTTTCATAGCCTCCGTACGGGATATCTTTCCGGAGATCTCTTGGTACGCCACAGGCGCGCAGACAAGGTCCGGTGAAACCCCAGTCGATGGCATCCTTAGCTGAGATCGGAGTGATGCCAACCATGCGACTGACGAAGATACGGTTCTTCGTGACGAGGGTGTCGATTTCCTGATGGGCCTCCAGAATGATCGCGCAAGTTTTAAAGGCCTGCTCAATCCAAGCTGAGTCTGGAATATCAAAACCCAGACCACCGACGCGTGCCAAGGAGACGGTGAGGCGAGCCCCGCAGAGTTTTTCAAAAAGATCATAGACCGCTTCGCGAGGTCTAAAAAATAACCAGAAGTTGGTGAGGGCTCCGATATCCACCAACTGGGTGCCGATGCAGACACAATGATCGATGATGCGGGAAAATTCATCCAGAATGATGCGAATCACTTTCGCTCGGTCTGGGATTTTAATGCCACAGAGTTTTTCAACCGCACGACACCATGCGTTGTTATTGAGTGGTGCGGAGCAGTAATTGAGGCGGTCTGTGTAGGGGATCACTTGGTTATAGGAGTGCGTCTCGGCCATTTTTTCAAAACAACGGTGGAGGTAGCCAATCTCGATATCGACTTTGCTGATCGTTTCGCCTTCCAGCACGGCCATAAAACGTAGGGTTCCGTGAGTGGCGGGATGGGCTGGGCCGATATTGAGCCAAACTTTGTCGGAGAGATGGTCTTCTTCTTCCGAGAGCATGCGCTCGCGGTCTCGGGCGAAGACGTGTTCGAGTGGGGTGACGAGAGATTGACGGCGATCGGCCGGGTAGTCTTTGCGGAGCGGGTGGCCGACAAAATCCTCATGGCATAAAATGCGGCGCAGGTTAGGGTGCCCGCTAAACATGATGCCGAACATGTCGAAAGCCTCGCGTTCAAACCAATTGGCACCTTGGTAGACGGCGACCAGCGAAGGAACAGCATCCTGTTCCGAGATTTGGGTTTTGACTCGCAGGCGGTTTTGCCGCTCAGGATCGGCAAAGTGGTAGACGACCTCGAAACGTTTCTCGCGCTCCGGGTAGTCCACACCGCAGATGTCCATTAAGAAGGGGTAGTGGGGTTTGAGAGCTGCAGCGACTGCGCTGATGCGCTGGTAGGGAACCCAAAGAACATCCTCATCGGTGTATAGCGGAGATGCTACCAAACGCATCTCTGTCTGAGGAATGTGTCGGGATAGGTCTCGGACTACTTGTTCCGAAAATCTCTCCGTCGTCATCAGCGGCCTTTCTTGCTGTTCAGCATATTTTTGAAGCAGACCAAAGGAGGGTCTGTGTTTAACTAGCAGAAGACTAAAATTATCAAAGCTGTTTTTGCGCGACAAGATCCGTGTTAAGAAAATGCGCTAACCCATTCGCAGGAACTACCATGTTACTATCAAGCCCTTTTCCCGAACAGTGGAAGCGAAGCCATTCTTGTGGTGAGCTTAGAAATGATAAGGTTGGATTATCCGTTAGGCTTAACGGCTGGATAGCTAACAGGCGGGATCTTGGTAACCTCATTTTCTTAGTTTTGCGAGACGGCAGAGGTAAAACGCAAATTGTTATCGACGGCGAAAAAACTCCTGCCGTCTACCAAGAAGCCAAACATATGCGGCAAGAATTCGTCATAGCTGTCAAAGGGGAGGTGCGCATGCGTCCTCCTTCGATGATTAACGATGCAATGGCCACGGGGGCGATCGAGGTGCTTGCCGAAGACCTGATCGTTTTGAATGCTTCAGCCGTGCTGCCCTTTCCTATTACGGATAAAACCGATGCGAGTGACACACTACGCTTAAAATACCGTTATCTGGATCTTCGTCGTGATGAGCTGCACGAGAACATTCTTAACCGGGCCAAGATCGCCCGTTTGCTTCGAGAAAGCATGGAAGCTTATGGTTTTACCGACATCGAGACGCCCTTTCTCTATAAGTCGACACCGGAAGGTGCCCGGGAATTTTTGGTCCCGTCGCGGATCGCTGCGGGACAGTTCTACGCACTGCCGCAAAGTCCCCAGCTCTTTAAGCAAATTCTGATGGTGGCAGGCTTTGACCGCTATTATCAGATTGTGAAGTGTTTTCGCGATGAGGATCTACGAGCCGATCGCCAACCTGAATTTACTCAGCTCGACTGTGAGATGTCTTTCGTCGACCAAGAGGATATTATCACAACGTTTACAGCGATCATGACGCAGGTAGTGAATGCTTATTTTGCAAGACCTGTTCTGCAAGCGATCCCGCGTCTGACCTATGCGCAAGCGATGGCAGACTACGGCAGTGATAAGCCGGACACTCGTTTTGAGCTGAAATTGCGAGATCTGTCGCCCTTGCTTAAAGACTGCGACTTCAAAGTTTTTGCGCAGGCCATCGCAAGTGGCGGGATCGTCAATGCCTTATGTCTTACCCAGCAAGGTGAGATGACGCGCAAACGCTTGGATGAAATGGAGGAGTTGGCTAAGCAGCACGGTCTTAAAGGCTTGGCGTGGGCCAAAATAAAAGCGGCCAGCGGCAAAGATGCATGGCAATCCTCTCTCACCCGCTTCCTCGACGAGGCCACTATCGACAGCATCAATACGCAGTTGGGAGCTAAAGCCGGTGACCTCGTTCTTATAGCTGCCGGCAGCTATTCCGTAGTCAAGAGCGCTTTGGGTACCTTGCGCAACAAACTCGGCAAGGAGCTTGGGCTCTATGACCCCAAGCAACTCAATTTTTTATGGGTGGTGGAATTTCCCTTAGTTGAGCGCGATGCTGAAGACACCCGCTGGCTTGCGAAACATCATCCGTTCACCTCGCCGATGGATGAAGATCTCGTTTGGCTCGAATCCGACCCTGGAAGAGTGCGTGCCAAGGCCTATGATCTTGTCTGCAACGGTTATGAGTTGGGTGGTGGGTCCATCCGTATTCATAGAGAAGACATGCAAGAGACGCAGTTTCGCGTGCTGGGACTTTCCCGAGAAGAAGCGGATAAGAAATTCGGCTTTCTTCTCGAAGCTCTCAAGTACGGAGCGCCTCCGCATGGAGGTATCGCTTTTGGCCTCGACCGTACTGTGATGGTTCTGACAGGCTGTGACGCGATTCGAGACATTATTCCCTTTCCCAAAACGCAAAAAGCCGCGTGTCTCATGACCTCTTCGCCTGCACCCGTCAGTACGGAAGCTCTTAATGATCTGCATATCAAACTCAATATTTGCAATTTAGAGGAGTGAAGCGATGGAAACACACAAAGTTGTCATTAAAACGTCCAAAGCCCCAACACCGGTAGCTCCGTATTCGCAGGGTGTAGTGCTCGGCAACGTACTCTATTGCTCTGGGCAGATTGGCCTCGTGCCCGAGACGGGCAAACTTGTGTCGGAGAGTGTCGAAGACCAAGCTAGGCAGGTTTTAAAGAACCTAAGCGCCGTTTTGCAAGAAGCGGGTTGCAGTTTAAAAGACGTTGTGAAAGTTACGGTGTTTCTAACCGACATGAAAGATTTTGCGATCGTTAATGAAGTCTATGCAAGTTTCTTCACAGCTCCGTTTCCTGCTCGCACTGCCGTGCAAGTTTCCGCCCTCCCGGTCGGTGGACAGGTTGAGATGGAAGCGATTGCGCACTACCACTAGGCATATCTTTCCTGCTTGGAATCAAAGCCAAGCAATTCTCGAAAAAAAATTAGCGATTTTGCAATAGACTCTGGATTGAATCTCACTTGCTCGTTAATATCAGTGAAACATGAGTGATCTTGTCTCGAACAAAAAGCACAAAAAAGAAGGGAAAGTTTATCGGAGCTTAGTCTAGAAGCTTCTTTCCTTTCTCGCCGACTAGTTCACGACCTGGCCCTGCTTATGTTAAGGTAAAGCTAAGCAAATATGTTTTTTTCGATAAAGGATCGAGAGTGATTGGCAGGCGAAGAGCGTCATTCTTCCTGGCAGGATCTTTGCTGCCGGTATTTCTATTTTTCTGGCTCTTTTTTTTAAGCCCAGGTGCCTCAGCGCGCCTCGGTCTAGTAAAAACGGAAACGCACATTGAGATTGATGGCATTAACTATGGAGTCATTAAGGAAGTCAATAACCTTCGAGACCTTACTTTTAGCCAGTCGAAGAGTGAAAATTTTACACGCGTCAGCTTGAAGCGTGACTTTGTAACGGAGCCGTCTCTTTATCTCTGGGCTCATAAGAACGCGCAGAACCATAAGAATGTTAGCCGTGTGAGCATTATTACCCAGACCAAAGACGGTTATAAAATCGCCCGCTACGAACTCAAAAACTGTAAGCCTTTATCGTGGACAGTCGAAACAGCAGATCCTACACAAGGCGGTTTTCATGAAAAAATTGATCTGGCCGTGCAAGAAATTGCGGTGTTCTAGTTTTTTGCACACGCTTCCTTTCTTTTTTCTAAGTTCCTGTTCCCTGCGTGATGATCCCCTGCCAAGGAAAGCCATTCCCACCCTTGGGGTAGAATCTAGTTTCAACTTCCTCTCTCCCTTGCAAGGTTTAAAGAGTATCGCAGCGAGCGAGGATAATTGCTCGAGTCTGCAAAGTTCGATTCAGACCCCCGTGGGTAAGATAGCTATTGCCGTTCACCCGATTAAAGAGAAGAGGAAGACGATCCTGCAAGTCGAGGAAGACACTTTTGAGATCCTCGATCCGAATACACCCGCTAAAGTCTGTAAGAATAATCCAGCGACTTATAAATATGTGGCCTCGCTGCTTGAGAAGGCGGTGCCGGCTTGTCGTATACAGGTCCAAAACAATGGCTTTTCTTGTGCGTTGCCTTACCACTCAGCTGAGGACAATTTAGATAAAGTGAAAGAGGTGAAGCTGGCACTTTTAAAACAGGTCAAGCGCGTGCCCTACCTCTTATCGCGGCGCTTGACCCTTGCGGAGAATCTGGCTTCGCTTTTGAACAGCCAGCACTGGGCCGATAGCTTGCAAGCTTTTTGCGGTGTGATGGAGGCTTCTTTGCCGGTTGAGCGACCGCTGATTCTGAGTTCGAAGCTATGGCGCACGGCTTTGTGTACTCAAGATACCAGTCGGCATAAGTACGAAGTAGCCTTGATCGTGCTGACGAAGGCCGTTGAAGAGATTTCTTTTATGCATATTCTGCAAGATGAAGCCAATCTAGCAGGGAACTTAGCAGTCCATGTTCCGAATGCTAGGCTGCCAGCTTCGAAGAAAGTTTGGGTAAAGCTCGAGGCGGCTCCGGATACCGTGTCTAATGTTTTAGCTGCAGCTGAAAATGCCCGTGCGGCTGCTTTTGCTTTACCTCTTGCTCTAAGCGTAAAGAAGCATAAAACGCGCAAGGCTCTTCGTGGAAAACCCGCTAGCGCTGAGCTAGCCAAGGTAAACCCGGTGCAAGACTCGACCAAAACCCCAAGAGCTTGTTGGTTCCCGGGTTTTTCTACTAAGGAACATTACTTTGAACCTGGACGTTATATAGGCATGTGGGGCAACGATGCAAACTCACCCTGCCCACAGCAAGAATCCAAGGCGGATTTTGCCGGTGTTGCTCGTTACTTCATCGATACAATTTCCGCCGAGACGACATTTGAACTTATGGAAAGCAATGACAAGCCTCTGAGTCTTCCTGCGGGACCCTATCTTTACTCAGTCTATGAAATTCCCGATAAACTGGGTGAAAAACTCGAGAACCACCTGGTCGATCAAGGCACTGTCATCTGGAATGGTAGCCAGCAAGGTCTCACGATTGCAGAGAAGATTGAGAAGATAAAGTAGCCTTTTCGCCCCTGCCTTCAAAACTTTCCCAAACGTCTTCGACAAAAGCGCTAAGTCTGCGATCTCTCACGGAGCAGGCTCCGTGAGAGATCGCAGACTTAGCGCATCCGCCAAGCGAGATTTTTGCATTCTTTTGTAGGCGGTCTTGAGATCTGCCAAATGGGACGAAAGAGTTGAAGAAGTCGGGCAACCGTGAGATTACTTTAGGCTTCACCGTCCAAAGAAAAGGCCCAAAAGGGGGAGTCGATGCTCGATATATTAAGTAGTGGGTTCAAAAAAGCTTCCGAAAAATTTCGCGGTAAAGCAAGCTTGTCCGAGGAAAATCTTGCCGAAGCCATTGGCGAAATTCAGCGTAGCCTTTTGGAAGCTGATGTCGAGTATGGGGTTGTAAAAACTTTCATCCAGCGTGTTAAAGATAAGTCTTTAGGGCAGCAAGTCTCGATTAAAGCAGGAAAATCCGGGCAAAAATTACAGGTCACCCCGGGTGATCATTTTGTCAGCATCTGTAAAGAGGAACTCGAAGTTCTGATGGGCGAGGGGGAAACCGAGCTTAAGCTGACTTCGCAACTTGTCAAAATTATGCTGGTCGGTCTGCAGGGGACCGGCAAGACGACGACCTGCGGTAAGCTCGCCAAATATCTGCGTGAACGCAAGCATCGCAAACCTTTGCTGGTCGCAGCGGATATCTATAGACCGGCAGCTGTGACGCAATTGAAAGTTTTGGGCGAAAAACTCCATATTCCAGTCTTCCATCTGGAAAACGCTAAGCCCCAAGAGATCTGCGTGCAGGCTGAAAAACGGGCTTTGGAACTCGGTTGCGATGTCCTGATCTTTGATACCGCTGGCCGATTGACGATCGATGTCGCCTTGATGGCTGAGCTCAACGCCATTCGGGATCTCACCAAACCGGATCATATACTCCTCGTCTGTGACGCCATGATGGGTCAAGATGCTGTGACAACCGCAAAATCTTTCGATGAGCGCCTGGCCCTCAGCGGCATTATTATGACGAAGCTCGATGGCGATGCCCGCGGCGGNNGCCCTGAGCATTCGCGAGATTACTGGCAAACCGATTAAATTCGTGGGGATGGGTGAGGGGCTGGACCGGCTCGAAGTCTTCCGTCCCGAAGGCATAGCCAGTCGCATACTCGGCATGGGTGACATCGTCGGTCTTATGGAAGACTTCGAGCGCGTGGCTCATGGCGATAAAGAACAAGAAACCATGCGCATGCTGCAAGGGCGCTTTAATTTCAACGACTTCTACGAGCAGATTGCGACTATTCAGAAAATGGGCTCGCTCAAGGATATTTTAGCCAAACTCCCCATGCAGAATTTGATTCCCAAAGAAGTGAATGTCGACGATGGAGAACTCACCAAGATCAAGTCCATGATCGACTCGATGACGAAAAAGGAAAAGCTCGTTCCGGATCTTATCGATTATAGCCGTGCCCGGCGGGTGGCCCAGGGTAGCGGCCGCAGTATC
>PLEQ01000096.1 GCA_003136475.1 Deltaproteobacteria bacterium | reverse complement strand
CTGTCTCTTCATCCCAGCCGAAAAGAGAGCCCGCATTTTGAACAAAAATCTCATCGACTTTAGCCTGAAGCAAGTTGGATCGGATATCTTTCTGCGTGGTACTGTTCTCATGTACACGATAGCTCGTTAGTGTTTCCGGAAGGTTGGCAAGCCGATATCTGGAAGCTACCCGCAGCCACAATTCATAATCCTCAACATCGGGCAGATCCGAATAATTCCCTGCCTCCAGTACAGCTTGGCGTCGAAAGATGACGGCAGGTTGCCCGATCGGATTTTGAGTGAGCATGGCTGTCACAATATCTTCATGGGTCAACGGATAGTTTGAATGTCCTCCTGACTCGCAGCTCTGCGAATCGATAAATTGGAGGTTTGCACCAAGCACCGCAATTTCAGGGTGTGCATGAAGATAGCTGAGCTGGGTCTCCAGACGATAAGGCACGACGATGTCGTCGGCATCAAGAATCGCGCAAAATTCAGATTGGGAAAGCTGAACCAGCCCCGCACGCGATCCGCCGAGACTTCGAGGATCTCCTTTGATAATTTTCCCAGGAAGGCGAAGGGGAATCCATCGTTCCAATTCCTCGACGGTTCCATCAGTGGAGCCATTATCCCAGACTAGGACTTCGAAATCACGATAGCTCTGCGTCTCGATGGATGCGAGTGCCTCAGAGAGGTAGGGCATGCCGTTTTTAACTGGCATAATCCATGAAACAGCAGGCATCGGGAGCAGTATTCTATAACTCGTTGGAAATTTTAATCCAGGAGGGGGGNNGCCATGCCGCCCACCACGCAAAGGAGCTATTCGGGATGATGAAATGACGGCACTGGGTCATCAGCCAGAGATAGGTTGAAAATTTTAAACCCGCATATTCATGGGAGACAATCGTTGTGTTTTGCCGGTGCCCAAAGTTTTCATGACACCAAGCATCATCATCTGAAAATACAAAAACAGACCCACGAATGCCCTGTGCAGCCAGGGGCGCAAGAGCCCTCTCAAAATAATCCATCCCGCAGACGCCGTGATGTCGGCTTGCCATCGGATGGGTGACATAGTCGGCACGCCGCACATTCAGGCAGATCGCGTCTGGCGTCATGCGGATTCTCTCCGCCAATATGCGGGTGGCCTCGGGAAGAGAGGCCAAGTCCGGAGTCAAGCGAAACCGTTCACGGATCAGATGTTCTATGTCTGCAAAATACAACTAGTTCTGAAAAAAGCCTTCGAGATAGCTGCGGGAGGGCAAGCCAAGCACCACGGGATCGAAGGAGGGATGAATTTCGGTATAGAAATGGTACGAGGGAGAGAGTTTTTCCACCGCACGCCGGGTCAAGCGCTCAAGTCTCGCACTCTTCGTTTCAAGTTTCAAAGCCCGGGAAAATCTCTTGACAGATTCTTCAGTCAATAAGGGCCATTCACGCTGCCTAAAAATATGCCGGATGGTCTGTGGAGATGCCACAGGCGTGCTGAGGCCAAAGACCGGAAGGTCAAAATCACGAAAGACGAATTTTTCTTGAGGAGTACGATCCAGTAGAAAGGTTAAGTCCAGTTTGAGCTCGGTTTTGTGGTGCATCGCAAGGCGCATTCCAGCCGCATATTGAAACATTTGATTTCCTAAACCGCCCATTAGTTTCACAATAATCNNCGTCTTTTAGCAAGTGGCGACTTTTTCCGAGTAGAAAAACTCCCGACGTCACATATGAGACCCAAAGCTTGCCAACTTGCCTTGCAGTTTCTTTCCAAAGTCACGCACCTTTCTCTTGGTGAGGTAAGCCCGTGTTCTGATCTCGCGGCTATTAATATAAAATTGATCACCTTCGATTTCGTTCATTTTCTGAAAAACGAGGATAAATCCTGCTTTTTTCATGAATTCTTCCATCTCGGAACGCAATTTTTGCTCACGGTAAAGCTGTTTTTCAGAAACCTCCATCCAGATAGCAGTAATCGAGTGAAGCGTGGAGGAAGCACCTTGAAGAACCAGTGACTCTGCGCCCTGAACATCCATATGGATGAAATCGATGTGCCTGATCTGTTGTTCCCGGCAAAATT
The DNA here is from genome assembly GCA_003136475.1 of Deltaproteobacteria bacterium. Classification (GTDB taxonomy): domain Bacteria; phylum Bdellovibrionota_B; class Oligoflexia; order Oligoflexales; family Bog-1112; genus BOG-1112. The sequence continues at coordinate 2,262 of PLEQ01000096.1, read as the reverse complement.
CGTCAATTTTCTGACATGGAACCGTGATCCGTTGCTTGAATTGCAGCCAACCAAACATAGGTTCGGTGCTAGCCGGAGGAAGTAACGAACTTGATTTGTTACCATAGTTCCAATTTTCGCCTTCGGTAAGAATTGGCGGGGTACCCGAAGATACATGAAATTCTGCGGTTCCTGATTTGTCGGACAATGCCAGGGGTATCAATCGGGCATTCCTTACTTCGTATCGCTTGAAGTTCTCCAGAATCAGGCTTTGATTTTCAGGCAGTGGTTCGAAAGTGTAGATCTGGCTGCGAGGATAGAGTTTTGAATAGCGTATGGAGTCTTCTCCTTCACACGCGCCGATATCAAAAATTGTCAAAGCTGTGTTTCGGTGAAACAATTTTGACAATTCGCAGTCCAGATCGCTGGGACGCCTTAAAAAAGTGGCAAGATCCGGTTGCCAAAGATCGGGTTTCATGGGTGCTGGAGTTGGCGTAAAGAAAGTTGGGTTAGTATTATCAGTTCCCTGTTATCCAAACATCAGAGGGAATTACCATACTCATTCAACTCTTGTGCTTCTCTACTTCACCACAAACCCTTTCTCCAGCTGGATGACTCTGTCGCATCGTTCCAAAGTCGATAGGCGATGGGCAATAGTGACGATCGTAAGAGTTCCCTGAAGCTTATAAATTGTTTTCATGACCGCAGCCTCTGTCTGATGATCCAGGGCACTTGTCGCCTCATCCAGTATCAGAATCTTGGGACGGTTATAGAGGGCCCGGGCCAAGCCAATGCGCTGTCTCTGACCGCCCGATAGTCGCACGCCCCTTTCTCCGATTGTTGTTTGAAATCCCTCCGGCAACTCGTTGCTGATAAAGTGAAGTATCTGAGCTCCCTCCGCGGCTTCCCTGAGTGCCTCATGGTCTATGGCGGCGGGGTCGATGCCAAAGACGATGTTGGCTTCGATTGTCTCGTCCAGCAAATAGATATCCTGCGGGACATAACCAATCATATTCCGCCACGCAGCCATATTTTCGCTGGAAAGGGGCGTATCATCCACAAGGACCCGGCCTCTTTCCGGAAGATGAAGACCTAGGATGAGATCGATAAATGTCGATTTTCCCGAGCCTGACGGGCCAGCGATCCCAAGCGATTCATTCTTATGAATNNAATGAAATGCTCTCTACCTTAATTTCCCGATCAAAAACAAGTGGCTTAGAAATAATGGAGGCAATACTTTCCAAGCGGGAAAGCACAACTTCTCCTTCTATGGAAAGGATTTCGCTCTCCAACTGGCCCAGAGTATAACTGTTGACGGAGATCGTGACTAACTGATTGTAAAGAAGCTGAAGTGCTGGCAGAAGTCGGTAGAGAGCAAACGCTATGACGGTAAGGTTGGGCAAAATATCAGCAAAGGGGCGCCCCTGAAGGGCAAGAAATAGAACGACTGCGACGAGCCCACCAAATGCGATGGGCTCAATCATGTAGCGCGGCCCATTTGCATAGATCGGCAATCGACTTTGATAAATTCCAATCAATCCGGAATGCTCCAAGGCTTTATTCATAAAATAACGCCCCTTCCCATGGACGAGCACCGTTTTAATTCCCCCCAAAAATTGCCCTGTGTTTTTCCCAAAACCCACATTGTGAAAGAGGATGAGTTCACCAAGTCTTTTTGATCGGGGACGCAGCCAGAAAAAAATGCAAAGGTAAAATCCCCCGAATAAAATTATCCCGCCGATTGCCACCCATGGCTGAACAGTAAAAATCACCACCGCAAGGAAGAGAACCATGATGATGCGGGTCAGACATTCCCCCATCGGAAGCAGAACGCTTTGCACAAAGGTCATGGCATCATTCAGCTTCTGCGCCAGCTCCGCAGGATTCCTCTGAAGAAAATAACCGTAAGGTCTCTCTGAATAAGATTCAAAAACTCTTCTTCTAAGCCAGTCGCCAAATCCGTAGGCATAACGGATGCGGACTATCTCGCTCAGGATGCTTCCCAAGTTGGCTATCANNAGACTCCGGCGGCAATCAGCATTTGTGTCGTTGTCATTGGAGGAAGTACTTCCAATAACGATGAACCAAATCTGGAATTTCTTATCCTGTCAGGTTCTGCACAGAGCGCAAAAAATGGAAAGATCGAGGTAACTCCTATGAGCTGCAATAAAGCGTTGAAGAGAATCAGTCCGAGGACACCAAAAAGCTTAAACCTCCCATAAGGAAGCGCCAGCCGATAACAGCGAATAAGCAGGCGAAAAAAAGAGCTGATCATTTTAAATA
>PLEQ01000275.1 GCA_003136475.1 Deltaproteobacteria bacterium | reverse complement strand
GGGTAAAGGCCCCGTAGCCGCAAGCGAGTTTTCCGAGAATCCCCGCAAGCGTGAGTCCTAAACCGAGCAGAATAACCGCAGGATTTGCAAAGGTACTCAGTTGCACCTGCAGCCCCATATGCACAAAAAAGATCGGAACAAAAAATTTAGAAAGAGGGTGGAGAAGAGACTCGATAGATTTTTCGTCTTCGCCAAAGAACTTCGCAAACCCGGTACCATCGATGATCAAACCCGCAGCAAAGGCCCCGACGATGGTAGCCAGGCCGACAAGATTGGCAAAATACGCCAGAACAAAACAAAAAATTAAAGAGAAAGTCAGTAAAGATCCTTCGACTTTCAAACGGGAAACGAAACGAAATAAGCTTGGCGCAAACTTCGCTCCGAAAAAACAGGCAAGAAAAAGAAAACCCACCGCTTTAACTGTGATCCAAGTGATCCCGCCCAGCGAAATGCCGGCACTGCTATCCATCCCGACGTTCGCTATAATTCCAGAGACCACAGCCAGTATGATAAGCCCGAGCACATCATCAATCACCGCAGCGCCCAGGATAATTTTCGCTTCCCGCGTGTGTGTCTGCCTTAAGTCCTTGAGTACACGTGCAGTTATCCCCACACTCGTGGCACACAGCGTTGTACCGATAAAAAGATGCACATACGGGGATACGTCGGGTAAGAGAACACGACTAAACCCATAGCCTAAAAGCGTCGGTACTACGACGCCAATAATAGCAACTACGGTTGCAACCAAACCGACACCCAGTAACTCCTGTAAACTCGATTCCAGACCGACTTCAAAGAGCAATAAGATGACCCCCAACGAGGCGAAAATGCCATAGACAGAGTCGTTGCTAAGAAAGCTCAAGTGATCAAAACCAAGCAGGGAAAGATTGCCAAGCAAAATGCCCGCTAGAAGCTCACCTAAAACAGCCGGCTGCTTTATTTTATGCGCGAGCAGACCTCCCATTTTAGCCGCAACGAAGAATACGACAAGGCCCAGCAGTACGGATGAAACAGGGTCCTGATGAGAAGCCGATTCTGACGTACTCAGTGCTGCGTTCGAATCGAAGTACAATAAAAACAGGAGGGGAAAGCAGTAAAAGGGATTTTTCATGTTAAGTTTCCTTTCTTGTGGCCAAATTCCAGTTTAACGGGATAGGCCGCAACGACAAACAGTGTACGGTTCCATGTTATAATCAAGCTGAGGTTTTTTAGAAATCAAGGAATCAGTCTGGAGAGGTCCCATGCAAGGAGATGAATTCGAAGGCAAAACGGTTATAGCCGATCTCTCGCAAATCAGGGCATCAACAAAACAGCAAAAAAAAGGGACGCCTTGTCTTGTTCAATACAATGGCACGGGGACCGGGAAACGCTTTTTAATCGATAAGGCGGAGTTAAACCTGGGGCGGGCAGCCACCTCGGATATTGTGCTGGCTGATAACAGTGTTTCCCGTACCCATGCTCACATCTACTCCGAAGATATGGGCGTCTTCGTGGAAGACGCCGGCAGTGCGAATGGTACCTACATCAACGAAACAAAAATTAACGAACGTTACAAACTCAGTGATCAGGATCTGATTCGCTTGGGGATACTTCTGCTGAAATTCTTTTCAGCAGACAATGTCGATGGGTTTATTCAAGATAAGATCTATCAACTTGCAACCATCGATGCTGGAACTCAAATATTCAACAAGCAATATCTCAAAGACACTCTCGAGAGCGAGTTTCGCAAAGCCAAATCATCTGCAAAAAATCTGACTATTCTTGTTTTCGACCTCGATCACTTTAAAAAAGTTAACGATACCTACGGACATAATGCCGGCGATCAGGTGCTACGGGATCTGGCGAAAGTTGTAAAATCCTGTATTCGCAGAGAAGATATCTTTGCGCGTTTTGGCGGTGAAGAATTCGTTGTGATTTTGCCCAACACTAGCGCACAACAATCCGTCAAGGTCGCAGAAACAATTCGTCAGAAGTGTGAAGAAACTGTGCACACGATCGCCTATGTAGAAAACGGGCAGAATAAGCAAGTGGCTCACACGCAAACGATTTCCATCGGCATAGGAGGTTATAATCCCAACATGACCGCGCCAAAAGATTTGCTGGAGCTAGCCGATCAAAAACTTTATCAGTCGAAAAAAGATGGAAGAAACCGTCTGACTCTCTAAAAAGGAATTTCTGATGAAATGGTTTCTTTTTGCAACAATGTATCTCTTAGTCGCCTGCCAGACGCCAGAACTCGCGACCGGCGTAGAGACGGTCGTCTATGATTTGGAACCAGAGACACGTTCCTACCAAGATGTGCTCAAGAAATATTTGCGTTCGGATACAGTTTTTTCTAATTATGAAACACTCTACGTTCTCAACGTCACAGCTTTTTTACCTGAATTTCAGCAAGCTTTTAAAAAGATGAATGAGGAGCGGTTTAGTGAATTAGACTTGCTGAAGAATATTAAAAGCGCTCCCCTATTTTTTGTATCCATCTATTCTCCACATGACGACCTGAACAATCTCTCGAATGGCAAAATTTGGGAGTTTGTTCTGAAGGTTGGGATTAGAGAGTTTCCCGTAAAAGTGATTACGAAACTAAACGATAAAGATACTTGGTCGTCTTTTTTTCCATTTATCAATCGCTGGTCCTCTGATTATTTACTCACCTTCGATATCCCAGACTTCGACAAATCAGGGGCGCCGGATCAACTGAGTTTGCTGCTGACCAATGCACGAGCTAAGACCTCAATCAGTTGGCAAGCCCGTTAGTCCCGCCATCTGACCAAGGTCCGCAAGATTTGCTAAAATAAAATAAGAAAGTGTTTCCATCTTTACTGAGCGGACTCTTGAACGAGCAAGAGTTCATCGCTTGGAGGTCACTATGCGAAGATTCCAAATCGTTGATACCATCATCGAAGTTGTCGAAATTTGTCATGAAATTATCGGTGATATTCGTCAACAAGTGGACTATTTCAATGCCAGCGTCTACAAAGAGGAAATAGGGGCAGGTCTTAGAGAAAAGGTGGATACCTTGCGGGTCCTTTGCAGTCTCCTGGGCGAGCCTGCGATTGTTGATCTCTTTCAGGATTACGATAGGGATGCCATTCATGCGGCGCCGATCCATCCCAGTGAGTGCTCGTTTAGCGTGCGTGTGGCTAGGCTCTTGGTCGGTGTTGAAAGTGAGCTCAAGCGGGTAGACAACAAGTTTCTGCACTTCTCAGACGAGACAGAATATGATCCCTCGATCATCGAAAACGTCAAAAAAAACCGACAGCGTCTTCTAGTCAGCTTTTCCCCGGGCAGCCGTTGTTGGAACCTCGTTCAAGCCCTTGTCTAAAAGATTCCGCCATTCTGCCTGAGCCTTCCCTCACTTCTTAATTCTGGCGGTGACGCTGGCTTCTTCCCAGTATTCGTGGTATAGNNAGGCTCGCCACAATGAGGAACCTATGACCGTCACCGCAACGTCCAATTTAGCTTCTTTTTTTGGTTCTAGTCCTGAGGATGTGAAGGAACTCTTTAGCAGCTGGGGCCATAAACCTTATCGAGCCAAGCAAATTGCTGAATGGTACTTCGGCAAGCGGTTTTTTTCTCTCGATCAGATGTCTGATCTCCCTGCAGCCTTGCGCGCGCAATTACAGGAACAGTTTTCCTGGAACTTCCCTGACATCGTCAGCTCGCTCGACTCACCCGACGGCGCCACTAAGCTCTTATTGAAAAGCGATAAGAACCAGATGATTGAAACCGTCATTCTGCGTTATGAAAATCGGACCGCCCTTTGTGTGTCTAGCCAGGTTGGTTGTAAGCTATCGTGCGCCTTTTGCCAGACTGGTAAGCTCGGATTTTTCCGAAACCTGACGACAGCGGAGATTATCGGGCAGTTTGCTCTCGCAGAAACTATAGTTCAAAAAGAAGGACGCACGATTACCAATGTCGTTTTTATGGGTATGGGAGAGCCGCTCGATAACTTCGATCCCGTTGTCAAAGCGGTTAAGATTCTGATCAGTCCCGACGGCTTCGGTCTTTCGCATCGCAAAGTTACCGTTTCCACGTCTGGCCTCGCCGACAAAATTCGCCTTTTGAGCGAGCAAACCCGGGTGGCACTCGCGATCTCGTTGCACGCCTGTCGTGATGAACTGAGAAATGAGCTGATGCCGATCAACCGACGGTTTCCACTGGCCGTTCTCAAAGAAGCGATTCAACACTACCAACGCGTGACCGATACTAAGATCACCTTCGAGTACATCCCGATCAAAGATAAAAATCTCGGCTTGCGCGAAGCTAAGGAACTCGTCCAGTTCTTGCAAGGTATTCCCTGCAAAGTGAATCTGATCCCCTTTAACTCCCACCCTGGCCTCCCCTTCGAACGACCCTCACCCGAAGCGATCGATCAGTTTCAACGCTATATGTTAGATCGTGGGTTTGTCACGACAGTGCGCTATAGCAAAGGGGGAGACGTCTCCGCAGCCTGTGGGCAGCTTGCAGCTAAGGACAGCACGAACCTCGATCAAATTCCCCGACGTAAGTCGGTTATCGGTGGATAGTTTCTAGCGACTCTCATATTTTAACTGGCACAGAGTAGATTTAGACTGATGATCGAATGGAGTCAAAGAGTCCTGAACCATTCGATCTTTAGAGATGATCTGTCAGAGTGCTGAGGTCGATGTCTTCGCCCCAGGTTTCGCCGGAAATGCTTTCCGTCTCTGGTTTTCCCCGTGAGAGAGTGCTGATCGAGATTTCTTTTAAAGATAAGGTGTACTGCTTAGCACCGTCGGTTTCGACCATGACGCTTTGGTTGAGCAGATCCGATTTCATGACAACAGCTTCTTCACCAGAAGCTAGGATGCTAACGCGTGTCCCACGCGGTGGAAGGATTTGACGCAATTCCGTATAAACGTCGTTCTCGTAAGTAAGACAACATAGCAAGCGTCCACAGCCCCCCGAAATCTTCGTTGGATTTAAGGCAAGGTTTTGGTTCTTTGCCATTCGGATGGATACCGGTACGAACTCACGAAGAAAGCTCGAACAGCAATACTCTCTACCACATATGCCCATACCGCCTAAGAGCTTGGTTTCGTCGCGTGCACCGACTTGCTTGAGTTCGACCCGTGCCTTGAGGCCACCCGCAAGCTCCTTTACGAGTTCTCGAAAATCCACTCGCCCAGGCGCACTGAAATAGATAATCACTTTATTGCCACCGAACTGAACTTCGCTCTTCAGCACTCTCATCTTAAGTTTGAATTTGGTGACTTTGTCTTCGGTAAATTTGACCACATCTTCTGGCAAAGGCGACAACGGTGGGGTCGTCTCTTTAGGGGAGGCCTTTCGGAGTATGGATTTTAGCTTTCTGTCACTGTTCTTAAAATCAAAGGCAAAGTCTAACTTAACGACGGTTGCGAGACTGAGACCACGTTCCGTCTCGACCACGACCGGATCACCGATACTGAGTGCGATCTCATTGTACGAAAAATCAAAAATCTTCCCAGCGCGAGAAAACTGAACGCTGGCTATGTTAAACCCTTGCATCGGACCTCGAAGTTTGGAAATTACAAAGACCTAGTCTCTCAATTACCAATTGCGGATTAAGAGCGATCTTTTGTTTGTTCAAAAGTAATTTTAGCTCACTGAGGAAAACTCGACGTTCACGAATATTACCGGTTCGACTTANNATTAAGTCCCGTGTCATAGCTGCTTCTCGATACAACTTATTCAAAGCGTACTCAAATTCCTGAATGAAGTCAAAGAGCCGTGTGTCGACTTGGGCTTTAAAATTTTCTGCCAAGGTCAAGAGCTCACCAATCGAGCGGCAGTGTAGGAGCTCTATAGCTTCATTATGCACTTCGCGCTTTTCTAGAAAGTGCAGAATTTTTCCCGGAGCATTACCGAAGCGCTGGCTGATTTCTGCCAATTCTTCTTTGTTTGGCAAATCTTGCTGGTCAGCAAAATTTCGGCGAACGATTTTTTCCACATCGTGCGGTGTGGGTGGCCGCAAACGCCAGTGTATACATCGGGAGAGCAAAGTCGGGAGCAAGTGCCGAATTTTTGCGGTGGAAATAAAAATTCGTGAGCTGGATGAGGGCTCTTCCAGTGTCTTTAGCAACTTATTGACGGCTTGCGTCGTTAAATCTTCGGCATCAATGATGAGAACGAGACGGCGTGCATGCTTTGCAGCAGTTTGCGGAGCAAAGCTAATAAATTCACTGATATCGGAAATAGAGGAAACTTTCAGAGAATCACCGTTCCCTCTGATGACCAGGACATCGGGATGTTGGTTGGCAGCAATGAGTTGACACGAGTTGCAAACGCCACAGGCATCTTCTCTGCTACAAAAATGTAAGGCAGCGAGGAAAAATAGCAGCGAAGATTTTGCAATCCCTTCTTTACCCTCAAAAAGTATGACCGTTGGCAGACGTTCTTCGCTCAGTAAGTCCCTAAGCCGGGCCCTATCTTTATCAAAGCCTAGAAGGTCGACCCATGTCGTTTTTTTAGGGCTTTCCGTGCTGAGTTCTTTTTTTGGGCTCTTCCCTTTGCGCAATTTTTGCAGTTCCTTCGACAAAACGGTTGATATTGCCCTGGATCTTCGCAATGCGACGCGCTCGCAGGACTTCGTCTGGGTTTGGAGCATACTGCTTGTCCCAGGCTTCGAAAAGCTTTTCATTCTTAGCAGAGATAATGCCCCGGCCGCGGTAGCTGTCATTCATATACTTATAGGAGCGGGCAATAAAGCCCCGAACCTCTTCGCGTGGCTCGATCATACCTCTTGCAATCTTGGTGCGGCATTGACCGAAAATCGGCGGGCTGTCGGGCAAAAGACCTACCGGGTAATCGCGACGCATACCGTTGACTTCGCCAATAGCCGGAACAAGGTTATATAAGTCACTTTCCATGCGGTTGAAGACCACGGACACCAGCTTGGCACAGCTACGGCCTTTGAATGCCTTGCCCCTGCGGTCGCGACACCGCGGATCGCCCTGCCGCCAAGCGGGAAAGGCGCGTCCGAAATCCGCAGCTGGCACGATGTGCTCCCATTCCACGCGTTGGGCGCGCTTCAGATCTTTATAAGGTTTGAAACCGCAGCTGCTAAAATCAATACCGGCTTCGTTGAAGTGACAGCCGCAGTAAAAGGTATAGGGCCGGTCGGCATAAAGCTTTTTCATAATGCGTTTAGCCTCGTCAAAATGCTCGATCGTGGTGTTGCCGAGTTGTTCTTGCGGAAATTTCTTGGGCTCGCTTTCTTTCTGAAGCAGACTCCAAACTAAACTTAGCAGCAGCAAGAGACTGACAATCATCCACAGGACTTTTTCACGCATAGCGTTCCACCAAAAGGGATTCGAAATCACTGCACAATCGCCAGGTCGTCGTTGTCTAGGACCGCGTGCGAACGCGTGGTAGGGGTCCGAGATTTTGAGAATGAAAAATATAGTAAGAACTTAGGCGTCAGGCTAGCGAATTATTAGCGAAGGGGATACGAACATTTTTTCATATCCGAATCCACCACCACTAAGAAGGGAGTTTCCCAGGTTTGCTCTCGGGGAGTGAATTGACAGCTGAAAGAAGAATCTTCTGAAAGAGTTACAATGAGAAGATGTTCCTTGCCAAAGGTGATGGAGTTCAAATTCAAGGGCTGCTCAAAATTCAAGCTTTCATCGACTAAACCATCGTCCATGGAAGNNGCTGATTTTAAACTCAAGCGTAACGGCGCCATGCGATCGATTTGCTTCAAAATGATATTGCTTTCACTATTATCCATATCGGGAGTGAGAGTTATGGTGGTGGCTTCGGATTCAAATCCTGGGCGTATCGCAATTAGGGTGTGATTACCGGGTGAAAGACTCTTGAGTTCAATCGGAGTTTTTATAAAATGGTCGCCGAATAAGCCCTGACCATCGAGTTGTAGGCGCACGCTGTCGGGCACCGTGTGTACCGTCCAAGACACGAGCGCTATCGTTGCTGCTTTGCGGTGAGTGTAATAATAATAGTAGGATCCAGCAGCACCCGCTAGCAGAAGAACGACGGCAAGAAACTTCCAAAACGCAGTACCATCAGACTGGTCGCGAACTACTGGGACATGTTTGCGTTGGGAGCCCATCGGTCGTGAGAGTCGTGTTTGCTCAGGATAACCTAAACGAGCAGAGCCCGGCGATCGAAAGCTGGTTTGTGTTCCACTGCCTAGAAGAGGTGAGCGTTTTGTATTGGTACGATCGATCGATACAGGAGTGTCGGGACGACGGGGGGCAGCGCGGAGGTCAATTTCCACAGCAGCCTTGCCATCTGAAAGTTCTTTTTGGAGCAGAAGTTCCTTAATATCCTCCGCAAGGGTTTCCTTGCGTTCGTTCATCAGAGTTTGGAGAAATTGTCCAAGATCCTCAGAGGAAAAGTCTGGATAGTGTTTACTTTGATAAAGTCGAAGTTCCTTTTCAAAAAGAGCGGCCGTTTCATAACGGTTTTTTAAATCTTTAGCTAAGCCCTTTCGTAAAATGCGATCCAAGTCATCATCAAGCTCTTCATTATAAGCCTTAGTGTCCTCAGGAATGAGGCAGTCTCGTACGAGTTGTATAGTGAGGACTTCGTTTTCAGCTTGGAAAAGACGACGCATCGTAATCACTTCCCAGAGAATGATCGACAATGCAAAAATATCGGTGCGAGGATCCACCGGTTGAGCGCTGATTTGTTCGGGACTCATGTAGGCAAACTTGCCTTTGACAATACCAGTTTTTGTATCGGTAATCTTGCTGTTCGCATCTGCGATCCCGAAATCGGTAACTTTGACTTCGCCATCGAAGCTGATAAGAATGTTTTGCGGAGAGATGTCACGATGGACGATGCCCAATTGCTTATTTGTAACTTCATCTTTCTTCGTGTGGGCATAGTGCAGTCCACGCGCTGCTTCCGCAATAATATGAACAGCCATGGGAATGGGCAGTCGTGTGGTCTTGGTTTCACACGCCGCTAAAATCGAACGGAGGTCGGCTCCTGCGACAAATTCCATGATAATTGCGTAGGCGCCATCGACCTCTTCAAAGCTA
>PLEQ01000299.1 GCA_003136475.1 Deltaproteobacteria bacterium | reverse complement strand
GCTCGGTTGTACCTTTGGTGATGAGATCGTCGACGAGCAGCCCAATGTAGGCTTGGGAGCGTGACAAAATGAGGGCTTCCCGTTGCAGGACGGAACAGGCTGCATTGATGCCAGCAATGATCCCTTGCGCACCGGCTTCTTCATACCCGGTCGTGCCATTGATCTGGCCCGCAAGGAAAAGGTTTGCAACTTTTTTAGTTTGCAGCGTTGCATCCAGTTCCGTGGGATCGATGAAATCATATTCGATCGCATAACCGGAGCGGATCACTTCAACATTTTTGAGACCACGAATCGTGCGTAGGAATTCGATTTGCGCATGAAATGGCAAAGAGGTTGAAATGCCATTGGGATAGACTTCGCAAGTGTCGTAACCCTGGGGTTCCAAAAAAATCTGATGCGCTGTCCGATCCGGAAATTTTACCACCTTATCTTCGATGGAGGGACAGTAGCGGGGCCCCGTGCTTTGAATTTGACCGCTATAAAGCGGCGACTCACTCAAGTAATTACGAATCACTTCATGCGTGCGTGCATTGGTATGAGTGATGTAGCAAGGAATCAGTTCTTGCGTTATTTTCTCTGTGCTAAAACTAAAGGGAATAATCTCGGGATCCGAGTCCTGCCTTTCGAGAATGGACCAGTCGATAGTGCGAGCATCGAGCCGAGGTGTGGTACCCGTTTTTAAGCGACCCACCCGAAAACCCATCGTTCGGACGAATTCGGCAAGTTCGATCGATGGCGAATCACCTGCACGCCCGGCTGGAGTCTTATTTTTACCGATGTGAATCAGTCCATTGAGAAAAGTTCCAGTGGTCAGCACCACGCGTCGGGCGCGCAATTCACCAAAAATTTTACCCACTATACCCCTCACCGCTGGTCGGCCTTCCACCTCATCGAGGAGCAGGGCCTGCACGGTATCTTGTCTTAGGGACAAGCCCGGCGTGCTCTCAATGGTTTTTTTCATGTAGCGACTATACAAGGCCATATCAGCCTGCGCGCGCGAAGACCAGATCGCTGCGCCCTTTTTACGATTGAGAANNCAGCATGCGGAACTGAATCCCGGTCATGTCGGTGGCGATGCCCATTTCGCCGCCGAGCGCGTCGATTTCCTTGACAAGGTGCCCCTTCGCGGTGCCTCCGATAGCAGGATTGCAGCTCATAGCAGCAATGCGGTCGACAACTTGCGTAACAAGGAGCGTGCGGGCACCCATGCGCGCTGCTGCTAATGCAGCTTCGCACCCTGCATGGCCCGCGCCGACGACAATAACATCGTAAATCGTATTCATGGATAGTCCTGTTTGTTGTCTTGTGAGTCCTGAACGGTCTGTGGTCCGAAGTCCACCTCTTTTAGCAAAGAATGGCGGTTAAGGCAAAGCAGCATAGACAGAACTTTTCGCAGAGTGCGTATCGCAGGAAGCTTTCTTGTTTTTATGCTCGAACTTCGGTATGTTATAGAAATTTAACAAAAGGCAAATCAATTGAAGGAGCGGACCTTGGAACTCTTTTCCGTTAGGGAACATGAGCGGGCTGACAACTTAGGGAAAGGAACTCACACGATGGGTGCGATGGACTTAATTGCAATCATGGGCCACGAGCAAGTCGTCTACTGCCAGGATAAAGATTCGGGACTTAAAGCAATTATCGCTATCCACGACACAACTTTGGGACCCGCCTTGGGCGGCTGCCGTTTTTGGAACTACCGCGACGAGCACGAAGCTTTGATCGATGTTCTCAGACTCTCGCGGGGGATGACATATAAAGCCTCAGTTGCCGGCTTACGCTTGGGCGGCGGCAAAGCCGTCATCCTTGGCAATCCATCGCGGCTCAAGTCCGAAAAATTCTTCCGGGCCTTCGGGCGTTTCGTCAATAGCCTCAACGGTCGTTATATCACGGCTGAAGATGTCAATGTTCGCGTCGAAGATCTCAATCATGTCGCTAAGGAAACCAGTTACGTCTCTGGGCTGTCATCTTTCCCAGGTGGTTCAGGAGACCCCTCGCCCACCACCGCACTCGGTGTCTACTGTGGGATCAAGGCTGCGATCGAGCACAAGAACCATAAACAAACTTTGCAAGGGATCACAGTTGCCATCCAAGGTTGCGGTGCCGTAGGACGCAGTCTTTGTCGTCTGCTCCACAACGATGGTGTCCATCTTATCGTCGCTGACATCAATCAAGCATCCGCTGATCTTGTAGTTAAGGAATTTGGTGCCAAAACCGTCCGTACCGACGAAATCCATCGCGTTGAGGCTGATGTCTACTCGCCTTGTGCACTAGGAGGTATTCTCAACGAAAAGACCATACCCGAACTCAAGTCAAACATCGTGGCGGGCGCAGCCAACAACCAACTGCTCGATGAATTCACCGACGGCAAACGCCTCAAAGATCGTGGCATACTCTATGCCCCAGACTATGTGATCAATGCCGGTGGTTTAATCAATGTCGCTCATGAATTGAGTGGCTACAACGAAGAACTTGCCCACAATGATGCTCGACGCATCTATCACACAGTCTTGAAAGTCTTCGATCTGGCACAAAAAGCTGGTATCCCTACCAACCAAGCTTCCGATGAGCTCGCTCAAAAACGCATTCAAGAAGCTAAACTTCCCCACAACTCACACGGCGTTGCCTTAAATACCTTCCACAACCAGGACTGGATCAAAGTCGGTCGCTAAACTGTGCATGCAACCGTTTTCAGCTCTAACGTGCCATGGCATATCGAGCCGACACTTTCCCATCACGAAGAAGACTTCTCAAACGCCGCTTTTTTACAAAACTAAAGCGTTTTGATGAGTTGCTGTCTCTGAGATCTGATGGTTCATAAATTCTATTCTTTTCCCTCAAGAGCTCACCTTTGATTGCCGGCTTTATATAAGTTTGATCTCGAAAGGGACTGATCAAGAAATGCTCTTCAAATTTATCCTCAAACAACCCTGAACTCAGTCCGTTAAAATAATCCCCATAGACTTCCAAAGAATTGGCAAGGCTCAAGGGGCTGCTATCTGAAATGCCAAATCTATTTTCTCCCACCAGGGTTCCGAAAAATTTGCCAGCTCTCGTTACAGCAATGATCCACAAGGTAAACATGAGCCACAAACTTAAATCCCTCATCTTTTTATTGACTTGATTAACGGCTTGCATAATCCCTCCTCAAGTTTAAATGCATGTGGATCAACTCTTTGAGAACTCACTTCTTTGACTCGCTCTCTACCAGCATTCCTACAACTTAAGAAAACAATGAACAAGGTGTTTTTCCAAATTTTAGCTTATTAATAAATTTGCAATTACGATTTAAAAATATTATTTTTTTGTTATCGAAATTGCTAACGCAAAGCAGAGGGAATTTTCAAATTTTGACACCAAGGTTCCCTATCTGATAAATCTGAAGATGGTAAATACTCACAAAAACCTGCTAAGCCCAGCGAGGATGCTACATGGAAATTTCGGGAGCCCTGCTTATTTTTACCAGCTTGTTGCTAGGATTTTTTATGATTCAAGGAACGGCCTTGGCCTCTCGCAATTTGCATTCCTCACCCGACCTTATCCGAAAAGACATAAATCGCGCCGGGCGAGCTTTCTTGTCTTGGCTCTTTTTGGTTTGCGTGCTGGGGGCCACGAATGCCCTGGCTGATTTTAAAGCGCAGCCACCCGGCTTTATTCTTTTTTTAAGTGTCATGCTCGTCTACACGATCTGCCTAGCGTCTTCAAAAGTTGGCAAAACTTTGGTAGAAGGTCTGCCCATTCGTTATTTAGTCGGCTTCCAAAGTTTTCGAATTCTTAGCGAGCTTGCGCTTTTTGCGGCTTATAAAGAAGGGCTAGCCCCCATACAAATGACGGTGATGGGCATGAACCATGATCTCATCACAGGCGTCAGTGCGCTCCTTATGGCCTACCTCCTGACTAAGAAGGCTTCCCGGCCGATGCTGACAGCTTGGAACATACTCGGCCTCCTGCTGCTTATAAAAGTCGTGGTCATCTCTGTTCTTTCGACACCGTCTTCCTTGCGATTCTTTATGAATGAACCGGCCAACACCTTTATCGCGCGTATGCCCTACATTCTTTTGCCGGGCATCTTGGTTTCCTTCGCTCTCCTGGGCCATCTTCTCGTGTTTCGTTGGCTGTGGCGAAAGGAGGGGAATTTGGTATCCGCTCCGTCTCTTCTATAGACCTCTCCTCGCTAGCTCGTGTAGAAATCAAAGGCTTAGATGATACCTTAAGCTTTTCATCGTAGAAGAGAGCTCTCAGCAATCAAAAATCAGAATCTAGCCGAGGAGACAGTTTTTATGCCTTCAGCGCACGTCGATGGCTTCCAACGAGATTTTATCGCATTACACAAAAGGCACAGAGAAAACATCACGATCCTCGATCCAGGCTTTAATATGCAACGCCACCATCTTTTTGTCCGCTACACGGGCCCCGACACGAATGTGACTTCCAATGGTGTGATCTTTACACGCTTCGACCACTTGAATAAAACAGCCATCCTCGACGCTGTACGCTCGCAAGTGACTTTTTTCCGTAATCTGCGCCGCAACTTCGAGTGGAAATTTCTGGATTATGACCTCCCGACCGATCTTCCTGAACTGCTGGATGCGGAGGGTTTTGTTAAGAACCGAGTGGAAAGCGTTATGGCATTAGAGGCCAAGGCTGCTGGACCTGTCACCGAAATCCCTGGCGTGCGTATCGAGGAAATTAACCAGGTCGCAGGCTTTCAGGCGATTAAAACTGTCGAAGAAGCGGTGTGGGGCGGTGATGCTTCGAGTCTCGTAAGCAGCCTGCAAAGAGAAAAAGCTGCAAGTCCCGACGTACTGCGCATCTTTGTGGCCTATGCCGATACGCAAGCCGTGGCGTGCGCCTGGCTGCGTATGGATCGCTGCTTCGGCCTCCTCCTCGGAGGCTCCACGCTCCCGGACTGGCGAGGGAAAGGCATTTATCGACAGCTTGTCTATAAATNNGGTAGCATGAGCGCCCCCATCTTGGAAAAAATTGGCTTTGCGAAGGTGGCAGAAGTTATGCGGTTTCATTCCCTTGTCAGCAACACGAGCCGCACAGCTGCACACTAGTTCGACTCATCGCTGCTTCACTCAGCTATCCAGCGTGAGACTTCCAACCAGTAAAGCCTTGAGCGCTAAATTCGTAGATAGGGCAGCTTCGGCTTCTTTTAATTTGGTTTGGATATCGGAGTAGACGCGTGTCGCCTCCCGCAAATCTATAAGGGTGCCATTTTTGTTGAAATACCGTGATTTTGCTAAACTGAAGGCTTCCTGNNGTCCAAAACGAACCGCGTCCGATTCTTTCTCTCTTTGCTTTTTTCGCGCTTCACTTTTACGGACCGCAGCAACCGTCGCAAAGCCATCAAATATCGGAACAACGATCCCAATTGCCACGGCATAGTTCTGCTTTTTAATTTCCGTTAACTGAGTGGATTGAAGATACCCAACACTCGCTAGGCCCACAATCTTTGGCCAATACTCAGAGCGCGCAAGAGCCGTTTGAGCATCAGAGATCTCGACATCCGCCTTTGCGACTTCTAAAAGAGGATTGGCGAGTAAAGATTCAGGCTTTTTCGAAGCTACTTCGCTTAAAAGATCATTCGAAAGGGACGGGCAATGGTCTTGCGCGTTCGAAGCACCGATGTGTTCCTGCAAAGCCACGCGATCCATTTCGTATTTTTTCTTGTAATTGGCAAGATCTGTTAAAAGCGTATCGACTATGATATGTGATAAATATTTATCGACAATGGATTCTTGACCGATTCTTACAAAATGCAGGACTTCCGTATCAACGGTCTGCACTTCTTTGAGGAACTTTTCCGTGACTTCGCTAAGCGAACGATTTTTTGCACAACTGAAAAATATTTGGATGACGGATGCTTCAATATAAAGGCTTGAAACTTTTGCATTCAACTGAGCTGAGGCCTCTTCTTTTTTTGCCAGGCCAATCTTGGAAGCTGTGCGTCCAAAATCCCAAATAATCTGCTCCAAGACCCGATCAACTGAGGGTCCTTTGCGATAAGACGACCCCGTCAAGCCCCCCATGCGCAAGGCTCCGGACGAGCCAGGAAAGCCTGTAGACGCGATCCCCATACCATTTAACGTTGGATAATAGGCGGCTCTAGCTTCGTCAATGTGATGAGCAGCCGCTTCGACTCCGTACGCGTCAGCCGTCAATTTCGGATGTCTTTTAACGGCTTCGGAGAGAGGTCGCAACATGAGCCCGTAATCGAAGCCATCTTGAATGGTGCCAAAGCGCGCCTGCGACCGATCACGATGACCTCTTTAGCATCGATACTAGGACTTTTACCGATGGCACTCGGTATGGGCACCGGCTCTGAAGCCAATATTCCACTGGGGCGAGCGGTGATTGGTGGTCAAATTGTATCGACCTTGTTGAATTTTTTTGTCGTCCCTTGTTTGTTTATGATCTGCTACAAATTTATTGCGAAGAAGCCGACTACAGAAAAGGCACTATAGTGTGTGGGAAATTTTCCTACGCAACAGCATGCCATAAAGGAGGACAGCAATCGGCACCAGATAACGTGCGATGTTGGATACGTCTTGTATAAAAAAAGCTCCGCAATAGCCGACGATAAAGACCGCAAGCGCCAAGAGGTGCGCCCCAAAGAAGAACTGCCACAGTTTAGCACTGGGATTTTTGCGGCATAAGACAGCAATGCCAAAAGCGACCAGGATGCCATCGATCGGCCAAAAGACCCACATGTTGGCATTATGATTCAAGAGAATATGATTGGAATAGGTCCAGCCCAAAAGCAAGAGGATGCCTAGAAATCCAGCAAAGAGTCCCCACACAATACAGGAAAAAGCCAGCAGAACATCAGCCCAACGCGAGTTTCGTAGGCGAAGCCAGAGCACACTGCCTAGGACGAGGAGGCTAGCGATCAGGCAACAGAGAAAGAAGTTGATCGACGACGAGGGATAGACCCCTCCTGCCACGAGTTCGCGTTGGTCGCTGAGCAAGTGTGTGCCGGAGATAGGCTGTCCTTGATCATCGAACTGTGGCAAGTGACTCAAGTAATTGCGCAACATAAGCGGGACAAACATTTCGACCCAGGCATCGATCGTCTTATCGACTTCACGATTGAGCATAATATCCAGGAAGAAAGCGACGACCGACCATTCACTGAGATCACGCCGCACATAAGCCCGTAGATTCATCGTGGCCGCTAATTTATGCCCTGCTTCGGCAACACGATTGTGCAAGACTGCGTTAAGCACGTCACGCGGGATGGTCGAGCAATTGTTGTAGAAGAAGTCGTACCAAAAATACTTGCCTTCAGGTTGGAGTTTAGCAACTAAGATTTTCAAGAGTTGCGATTTTTGCTCGGGTGTCAGATTGATGCGATCTTCGACGATGGAGCGCTTCTCATAATCACGATAGTAACGCAGGGTGCTTGCAAAGGTGGATTCGGCAACCCAGTAGCGCAAAAAACCTTTCAAAAAATTGAGCACAAAATTGGGGGCTTCCCAATCATAGGTGCCCCAATTCAAGAGATGGTCTTCGCCCGTGCTCTTATCTCTCACACGCAAAATGGTGTGCCCAAAGCGGCTCTCCAAGCCTGAGCCGACACCTACCGTCAGGAGTGAAAATTCAGTATCTTCCGGACTCGGCAGTTTTTCAAAAAAACCGTAGGCGGATACCGTGGATATAAAAAGAATGAAAAATAAGACGCTGCGTAGAGTCTTCATAGATTTTTTCTCAGGAAATTTTGGCCTCCCGCCTTCCCGAACAGATACCATTTTTCCAGCAGAGAGGCAGGAGAACGAAAAAGATGGCACCGGAGCATACAAAGAGGCTAACAAAAAAGCCCTGCCAATGCCAGATATCGATGATCTTACCCAGTGGGTATCCGGTAGCAGCAGCTCCAATGTAGGCGAAACAGCCCGCAAAACCGTTTGCGGTGCAGGCAGCCTTTTTATCGACGAATTCTGCGGCAGCTAGGCCTACTAAAAGTTGCGGACCAAAGATGAGAAAACCCAAGACCCACATCAAAAGCATATCCACAAAGACGTAACCGGGAGGCACCGCCCAAAACAGCGCAATAGCGATGAGCAGGCCGAGTGCGCAAAAAATCATAAAGGGCACGCGTCGACCTTGAAAAAAATAGTCGGAAGCCCACCCGCTTGCCAGAATGCCCAAAAAACCACCGACCTCAAACCAGGTGACGCTGGCTGCTGCAGAGATCAGCGTATAATCTTTCTGCTTCATCAAGTAGACCGTGGCCCAATCGTTGAGTCCCGTGCGCACGACATACACAAAAAAATACGAAAGCGAAAGAATCCATACTGCCTTGTTGTTCAACACATGCTTAAAGAGAATATCTTTGGACGAAAGAACTTGCCCGTCTCGCACGCCTGCCGGGTCTTCTGGCTCACCACGGAATTTTTCCACCGGTGGCAGACCTAAAGATTGCGGGACGTCTCGCAAACGCTCGAGCAAGCAGAGTCCGACGACCAACGCTATGCAGCCTGGCACAATCATACCCCAACGCCAGTCCAGGAGCGTGCAACAGTAGGCCACCAGCAAAGGTGCTATAGCCCCACCAACATTGTGCGACGTAGACTTCAAACTCCACCACTTGCCACGCTCCGACTTACTAAACCAAAAAGTAAGTTGCTTGGTGCAAGGTGGCCAACCCCAACCCTGAAACCAACCATTCAAACCCCAGAACACCGCAAACAAAATCAGAGATGAGGAAAAGCCGAAAAAGATATTGGTAATGCCTGTTAGAATCAGACCGATCGACATCACATAACGTGGATTGGCGCGATCAGCAAAGATGCCACTTACGAATTTACTGGCGCCATAGGTGATATAAAGCAAGGTCCCTAGAAGACCGACATCAGCCATCGTATAACCGAGATCCAGCAAATGCGGTATGACGAAGGTGAAACTTTTACGAGTCAGGTAAAAAACAACATAACCGAAGTAAATCGAATAGAAGATTCTCTTTCGCCAGTAAGCGTATTGATGCTTAATCTCTTCGGGATCGGTGAGTTCGGGTGCAAAAGGAGCAGGCTTAAATAAGTCCATCAGCATGGAAAATTTCACTACGTCTCCCCGGCGAGTTATTCAAACGCTCTCATTGAGAGGTCCTGAGTAACGAAAAAGGGGGCATCCGTCTAGAATTATATTGGACGCTCAGCCATTTCATAAAGTGTAAGAAAGCCCCGCGAATAGAGCACTCGAAGGCGATCGGATCCAGTCTGTATGGAGACTGGAACTGAGTGCCAAGCTATCCCCACGCTGCGTGGACACTTCAAACTTGGCTTGGTCGACTCGGATTTTTTCGGAGGCAAACTCGAAAGAGACTAAGAGCGAAAGGTCCTTTACCAGGTGCCACTTCAAAGCTCCGCTGAAATCAATACCTCGGGTTCTCATCAAAAACTCACCTTGCTGAGTGCCACCTTGAAACACCGTCAGTGGGCCGGGTGGAGGGAAATTCAAAGCTGTTTTACCCCAAACGCTTTCACGACCCCATCCGTAAGCAATCGTGCGAACTTGCAAAATGATACTGACTAAGGGGAATTCAAATTCCGTTCCGAAATCGATACCGACTTTGTAATGATCTGCAGAAAAGCAGGCATTTTGTTGGCAATTGTCTCGGCTTCCAAACCGGTCATTGGCGAATGAGGGCCCAACGAAGAGTGTCAGCAAGGTATTCACCCGATAGAGTCCATGCGTCGCAAGAATCAAACTGCGCTCCGAGCCATGGATATTCCCTTGGGATTCAAGCCAACGTTTGCCCATTTGACCTTGAATTTCAAATTGACCGTTGAGGCTGCTGGCACAGACCGCAAAAAGAAGAACCGCAAGAAATTTAAAAATACGATCTAACAAAGTCATGAGCCTAAGTGCTCCCAATGCATCTGACAGTGATCCTCGACCAGCTGATTAAAAATGGGAAAGACCTGAAACAAAGTTTGGCATTGATGCAGCAGCGGACCGGCTTCAGTGTTCTCTGTACCAAGACTCAAACTATGACCGAGTGCCTTCTTAAGATAGTCACTGGCAGACGCGATTTCGCTACGGTCCTTTACAAAATGTTCTTCCAAACGTCGACTCCATTGGATGATCAAGCCATATGCCGTGCGTGCATCGGACTCTGAGATTTCGGGCACTCGGAATTGAGTCGCGCGTTGGGGACCAAAGATCCGAAAAATGCCATGCGCTAGCACGGCACCCACAGCATGATCATCGGTCGGATTGAGTTCGTGTTGGCGTATTGGGAGTTTCGGCGTTTGCGCAAAAAAGTGGTTGAGGAACCAGTCATCCAGTTTTTTATAAGAACCATCAGAAAACCTAGTTTTGGAGACCTCGCGATCGAAAAGATTCCCATCGAGTTGAAACCAACCTAAGGCATGATACTCAATAAGATAGGTATAATAGGCGACCAAATCGGCAAAACCCTCGTTTATTGCGGAGTTAGCCAGATCCAAAGCGTCTTCTGACACAGCTGACCCATCAGCGCTGCGAAAACTTAGGGCCTTGGTCAGAGAAGGCGCATTTTGCCAAAAAACGTGATGCCCATATTCGTGACTCATAATGGCTGGCATTTCCCAAAGCCGAGGCTCCGCATGCGCGAGTTCCTTCTTTTTTTCGGCACTTTCAGGAACTGCCGCTATAAAACTGGCATCGGCGATGGGGAACCAATAGGCATTGTCGGTGCGAACGTAGTGGATATCGAGATTCAGGCCTTCTCTCGCAGAGCGGTTTTCGATTACTTTATGGTCGACGATCCGGGGATGCACCAGAAGGGAAACTCGCTGAAGTTTTTCATGAGGAAAAACGCTCGTATGCAGTTTGTGGGTTTTTTGTATGCCGATCAGAGAAGCGAGTGCCACGTTTTCCAAGGACTCACGCGGATAATCGCCACCCTTTTTGCAGAAATAAAGACGTTTGCCGGGATCACGCACTTGTATTTTTGGGCTCTTACAAATTGAGGTGTTCTCTACACTCACGACACAAAGCCGATCGTAAGCCAACTGAAAATCCCAAAGGGTATCCGCTATGGCCTCAGATTGGAGACCATGCCCAGACACTCCGGAAAAATCGACGGTCACCAGACTCATCTTGCCCTTAGCACCCACCCAAACTTTGGTGGAACCCAAATCGCTCAAAGCTCCCTTTGCATTACACGCAGGATCCGCACGCACATAAACAAGCGGAGTCCCATAATGGATGCGGGCAAGTTCTTTGCGGTCTGGAGCCTCAATCTCGCCGCAGGATGCCAGGAGACTTATTAAGCAAAGAAATAATAAAGCTATAAGCCGCACAAGTAGTCCTCGATCAAACGGGATTTAGATGATTATGCAGAGAGGAGACAAGGGTGGCGGATCTTACAAAAATTCGCTAGCTAACACAAGAAATTCCTCAGGGATTTTGCGCTAATTTTGAACGGCGCGAGCTTGAACAGCAAGGGCTTATCCGTTTTCGCACGTCACGGGGCGGTAAGAACAATAAAGTTCAAATACTCTTGCATCACTTGCGTGTTGTGCAAAAGATTGATGCCGGATTCGCCCGTCTGAGTNNTAGGATTTGCTGCGTTTAGCAGGATGTTCATAGTGGCTTGATCGGATACGGGAGCTGCCGCGAAAAAAGGTTTTGCCACCTCTGCAGCGTAGTTATAAATCGCTTCTCCTTCAATGTAATCCGGAGCTGAGAAAGCCGCGATTTTTCCAATGAGCGGATTGAGACGCACCTCATCGATGACACCCGCACCGCTTTCCGAGGAGCCTGTAATATAGATCGTGGAATAACCCGCTGAAGCCCACATAACCGATGCTTGCATTTCCGCCACGAGAGTTAGAAATGTTGTGTCGGGAGGATTGGTCAATTTGGCAATCGTTTCATTCACAAAACCTAAGGCTGAACCACCTATCTGCAAGTCCACAGCGAGAGTATCGTAGCCACGAGCATTCACACTCGGCACCACGAAATCCGACTCATGCAAATTGCTACCCTCACTATGGAAGAAAATCATGAGCCCTTTAGCCTTAGGGACTGAGCGTAAAACTGCATTGAGCGTGACGCCTGACGAGGGGATGGCTTCCACCGTTGTGGTGACATTTGTGGCCGTGGTGCTTCCCGTACCCGTCGTAGTGGATATAGACGTAGCGGTTAGACTTGCGTGGTAGGCAGCAAGTTCCTTGGCAAGAATCGCTTTATCAATAGTGGGGTTTAAATTGCCGGTGCTCGTCTGGGTCCGATCTTGGTTGCCCCCACAAAAACTCAGGCAGGCAAGTAAGAATAAGCAAACAATTAATTCCCGTTTCGTTGAACATCCATCCCTTTTATATTTTTCTAAAAATTGGCCCTGAATGTCCGATAAAGGTTTCGGCCTTAAATCGGCTTTGAATGAGGGAGTTCCATGACAGCACGTGCCTGGAAGCTAATATCGAGTAAATCTAATCGGATGATTCCGCTGTGGCTCTTCATCCCCTTCTTTATTTTACATTGTAAAGCCAATACGGCGACCCCCCTCCCACNNGGCAGGATGTTCAACTGGCACTTGGCCTCGCTCCGGTCGTACCGGTCGACGCCTCCCATTTGAAAATCGAAGCCCCCGGCTTCGTCGAGATGCAATATGGGACCACGCAAAACACCCTGCTTTTATTGCTTAGCCCCATCGCTACTCGCAATCCTGATGAATATCCGGACTATATGAAGTTCCAAATTATGAATGCCAATAATAGCGTCTGCGCCACCGGCCAAACGGGATCTTCCTTCTTCAAGGAAATCTATCTCCCCAGCGCCTGCAGTTCGGGAGTTCTCTCCGTCTCAGCTCAGGCTTGCACAGCCAGTCCGACGGATCCTAAGGTTCCGTGTGGACCGACCAGCAACAGCCAAATCGCGAATACCCAAAACCCCACGGACCAGCTCGGGACTGTGCTCAGTCAAATTCAAGAAACGCAAGACAAACTCAGCCTCGTAGCACAGTGGCTAGGAGGACAAGCGACGACCCTTCTCAACGCTGTCGGCACCAATGTCGGGCAACTGACAAGCACCNNGACGAAAGCAGCTCAAGTACTGGAGTGAGCACCGGTCTCCAACTTGCGAGCACCACCAGCGCCAGCAACCCTTGCGGCACAGCAACCCAAGCTTCGTCACAGGTTATAAGCAGTCCCACGACTACGCTCCCCGTGATCCAAGTCAATGGCACACAGATTCTCGCGTCAGCTAAAGCCAACTATGGTGCCACTGGCACGGCACCGGACATGTTTTCTTCCACAGGTGCTCCCGGCTCTGCGACAGAAACCAGTGGCATCATAAATAACGGAGCCCAACAAGGAAGTTTAGCGTCTAGCTCCGGAGTCAACGGAGGCATTATTGCTGGCTCTATCTTAATTGGTATTGGTGTTGTCTATGCCGGGATCCTTGCGCCTTACCTTATCTATAAAGCTAGAGTTGCTGCGAGGACGACGCTCTTACAAGGCCCCTTGGAGGCTCAGTTTCAGCTCACAAACGAAAATTTCGCAGATGTAGAAGGCGCCCCTGAGGAGATAGACGTAAAAAAAATCTCCTGGATCAGCACACCGGATGCTAGCGCCCATATCTTTATGTACGACAAAAAGGTTCTCGTGCACAACAAAGCTTCGGAGACTGGCAAGCCATACAAGCTTGTGGCACCCCCAGAAGCTCAGGTAAGCGTCAAAAAACAAAAGTGGTATTCCTTATACGCGACATACCAAAATAATAATCAGGTGCTAGCAGAAACCATGGCAGAGGAAGGGGAAGCGGAAGCGGAGGCAGAAGAAAAGAAAGCACCTGTAGAAAACACGCCTGTAGAGATAAAAGGAAAAGTACCTGTTGGAGCTACTGAGACTCTCGGCGGCCTTAAAAGCACTCTCTCTCGCACGACCTTAATGCATGGCGCCGCAATTGGCGGTTTGATCGCCTTAGGTACGGTACTCGTAGTCGAAGGTAACAATGGCGTTTTGGGACTTGCCTCGAGCTCCACAAGTCCTTACGCAAGCTTTATAAGCGATATTCAAAGCGCAGAGGCCGCGATTCTACAACTGCAAGCGCAGCTTGCCACGCTTCAGACTCAAAAAACCGCGCTTGTTCTTGACCAAGTCACTGCCAACCCTCAGTCGACCGCCACCGGAACCAGCACAAGCCCTTAGTTCACAGCTTTTCAGACTTGTCTCCGTGGCCAAAGTCCATTAGCCTTAGGCCTCTTTTTATGCGCCAGGGGAGCTAGCTAATGACCGAACTTATGAGCAAAATCGTATCTCTTTGTAAACGACGCGGATTTATTTTTCAAAGCAGCGAAATCTATGGTGGCCTCAAATCCTGTTACGACTACGGCCCGCTCGGCACCGAACTCAAGAAAAACTTAGCCGACGAGTGGTGGCGACGCATGGTCTACGAACGCGAGGATGTCTATGGACTCGATGCTTCGATTCTCATGCACACGGATGTTTGGAAAGCTTCCGGACACCTGGCTAATTTTACGGACCCCTTGGTGGACTGTTTGAATTGCCAAGAACGCTTCCGGGCCGATAAAGCGCCACGCATTNNCCCTTTCCGAAGAACGGCAATTCCGCGGTATGTTTCGCGCCACGATGGGGCCGATCGATCCGCTCGACGAATATCTCGATAAAAATTATGAGCCGGGCATGGACAAAGACTTGCTCAAACGCAAGCTGGCTGAAATTCAAGAAGGCCCGACCAGTGTTTACTTACGTCCTGAAACTGCCCAAGCCATGTTTGTGCAGTTTTTGAATGTGCAGCAAAGTATGTCTGCAAAAATTCCGTTCGGAATTGCTCAAATCGNNCGCGCGAATTCGAGCAGATGGAACTGGAATTTTTCTGTGAACCCGGCAGTCAAGGCACTTGGTTCGAACATTGGAAGAGCGAGCGCCTAGCATGGCATCGCAAATATTCCAACCATCCAGAAAATTTCCGACTGCGTCCCCACGAAGAGAAAGAACTCGCACACTATGCGGATGGCTGCGATGACATTGAATATCTTTTTCCTTGGGGTTGGGACGAAGTCGAAGGCATCGCCTCACGCACCGACTACGATCTTAAGCAACATGCCAAGGCCTCGGGCACCAAATTAAGTTATTTCGATGCTGACAAAAATGATCCCGCTACGGGCAAGAAAGGCTGGCGCTTTGTCCCTTACGTGATCGAACCCTCACTCGGTCTGACCCGCGCCTTACTCTGCACGATCATCGATGCTTATACTGAAGAAACGCTTGTCGATGCCAACGGTGCCGAGAAAACGCGTACCGTGCTGAAACTTCATCCACGCCTGGCGCCTTACAAAGTAGCCATTCTGCCGCTTGTGAAAAAAGATGGGCAGCCCGAGCTGGCTCGGCAAATTGCAACGATGTTCCGTAAAAAAGGGATTAAAATTAGTTACGATGAGAACCAATCGATCGGACGTCGTTACGCCCGCCATGATGAAATCGGAACCCCCTACTGTCTGACAGTAGATCAAGCCTCGCTCGTCGACAGACACGTAACCGTCCGTTTCCGTGACACGACCAAACAGGAGCGTGTCCCCATCGAAGAAGCGGTTCTCACAATTCAGGCGAACCTCGACAGTCTGGCTTGAGTTTTTTCGTCTGATAAATGTTTTCATCTGACAAAATCTCTAGCTCACCCGTAAAATTCTTAAGAATTTTTTGCCTATCTTGCTCTAGCTACGCGAGTGCTATCCTAAAGGAAAAGTAGTTTAAAAGAACGCTACTTGAACTCTGAGGAAGAAAATGGCTTTTCTCGACGGCTTTTTTCGGATGATGAACGAACTTGGTGCTTCTGACTTGCATTTAGCGGCAAGCCAACAACCGATGATTCGCCTCCAAGGTGATATTGAACGGGTGGATCATCCGCCTTTCCAAGATGACTACTTAAAAAAAGTTCTCTACGAAATTACTCCCGAGCTTAAAATCAAACAGTTCGAAGAGACCGGTGNNATTCCCAATGTCGGTCGTTTTCGCGTCAATTTCTTTAACCAACTGCGCGGGGTCGGAGCCGTCTTTCGTGCGATTCCCGAACGCATTTTAACCATGGATCAATTGGGTCTACCGCCTATCTTAAAAAATTTTTGTAACTTGGAACGTGGTTTGGTACTGGTCACGGGACCAACCGGTAGCGGCAAATCCACCACTCTTGCAGCGCTTATCGATTACATCAATAAAAACCGTAAAGGTCACATAC
>PLEQ01000485.1:10859-11036 GCA_003136475.1 Deltaproteobacteria bacterium | reverse complement strand
CTGCTGGCGCGTGTAATGGGCAAGCATAATCATTCGAGCTACCCAGAGAAAGATGATATCAGGTCCGGTCACAAGAACTGCAGAAGGAAAAAACTTCTTCAACTCTTCCGTTTCGTCGGGCCACCCAAAAGGACTCAGCGGCCAAAGCCAACTGGAGAACCAGGTATCGAGAACATC
>PLEQ01000485.1:0-10798 GCA_003136475.1 Deltaproteobacteria bacterium | reverse complement strand
TCCATAGGCCAGTGCCGGCTCGGCCAAAGTTTTCATGCGCACGTACCACTGCTTGGAAAGGCGAGGTTCGATGCTGACTTTGCTACGATCGGAGTAGGGTACTGCGTGCTGATGGGTTTCGATTTTTTCGATCCGGTCTTCTTTCTCTAAAGCTGCAACGACCTTTTTTCTGGCTTCAAAACGTTCAAGGCCGACGAAGGCTGGTGGGCAAGCTGCGTTCAAATGCGTNNTAAAGGGGAGTTTGTGGCGCACGGCAATTTCAAAGTCATTGAAATCATGGGCAGGACTAATTTTAACACAGCCTGTACCAAACTCTCGCTTGACGTAGGTGTCGCTGATAATGGGAATCACACGATTTGCGAGGGGTAATAGAATGTTTTTACCGATGAGGTGTTGGTAGCGTTCATCGTCAGGATGAACTGCGACAGCCATATCGNNGACCAAAGGTGACCTTTGATTTCGCGTGTTTCAAGCTCGTCATCAGAAATGGCCGTCTCGAGAGCAGGATCCCAATTCACAAGACGCTCGCCTCTATAAATAAGACCGTCGTTGAATAGGTCGACAAATATCTTCCGCACCGCCCGCGAGAGGGGAGCCGACATCGTGTAGGCCTCGCGTGTCCAATCGCATGATGCACCGAGCCGTTTTAATTGCTCGATAATAATGCCGCCATTTTTCTCTTTCCACTCCACACATTTTTGAAAAAACTGTTCCCGACCCAGCTCTTTACGAGTGATACCGTCTTTATGCAGAGCTTTTTCCACCATCATTTGTGTGGCAATCCCAGCATGATCGGTCCCTGGCAGCCAAAGACAATTGAAGCCCTGCATCCTTTTCCATCGAATCAGAATGTCTTGAATCGTATTATTAAGTCCGTGACCCATATGCAAACGATCGGTCACGTTCNNAGATGGTATAAGGTTCTTTTGTGCTGTTGACGTCGGCATGAAACCAATTGCCGTCGATCCAAAACTGCCACCACTTAGCTTCGATATTTTGCGGATTCAATAGACCTTCTTTTTCGCTCATACCTTCTTCTCCAGTCGATCTAAAATTGCGACAAGGGCAGCCAACGTTTTATTTAATAAGCTTTCAGCAATATTCAACGCGGGGCTAAAGGATACACATTCCCCATTTACGCCACAAGGAGTTAGCAGAAAACCTTCGGACCGAAGCTCATTGGTGACATGAATAGCATTTGCAGGCTCGACAAACTCTTTGGCAATCATTAAGCCTCTTCCTCGAATATCGCGAATGGAAGGTCTTTCAGCGAGATTTTTTTTAAGCGCAAGGAGGAATTGGTTGCCGACTATCAGCGAGCGCTCCACAAGTTTCTGTTCGCTTATCACTGCGAGGGTGGCAAGAGCCACACGACACGAATAAGGATGGCCAAAAAAAGTTCCGGTGTGTATGGCTTCACCCTCATTGCGCGGCCATGCTTGCATGACTTCCTGGGTTCCCAAACAAGCCGAGAGAGGCATGCCACCGCCTAGGGCTTTACCTAAACAGAGTAAGTCGCACGGTACAGCAGTGGCGAAGGTCATACGTCCAGATCGTCCCAAACCTGTAAACACTTCATCAAAAATAAGCAGACAATTTTCTTTCTCACAAAAGCTGCGTAAAAGTTTGAGCCAGGTGAGGGGAGCGGATCTAAATCCGCCTCGACATTGAATGGGTTCAACGATAATTGCCGCAGGTTTGATGCCTTCGCTCTTGAAGACATCAAACGCACTTTGAATGTGTTCGGCGCTGCACACGAAGGGCAGATGTTGAACATGTTTGACATTTAACCAGGAAGCGAAGGGATCACGGAATTTTGGCTGACCAGCGAGGGCAAGCGACCCTAATTCAACACCATGGTAAGCGCCTTCAAAACTAATAAATCCGCTGCCCTTAGTGGCAAGAATGGCTGTCTTCATTGCCAGCTCTACCGCTTGCGAACCGGTGACGGATAGCAAAACCTGACGCAAGTGACTGGGGAAGAGAGCTAGGAGGGCTTCCATCAGTTCGATTTTAGAGCGCGACGGAAACAGATCGCCCATGCCATGACTAATCAAGTTGTCTTGATCACGAAGTTTTGCCCGTATTTCGTCATTATTATGGCCAAGGGGGAGCGCACCAAAACCAGCACAAAGATCGATATAAGAGTTGCCGTCAACATCCCAAACCAATGAGTTCTTGGCCTGCTCCAACACGAGAGCCGAAGCGGGTCGAAAGGTTGCATCCTGTCCTTCGACGGCTAAAAGCCGCTTAAACCAAAGTTGATTCTTCATCTTTTACACGCCCTTCTTCTTTGGGCCCCAAATGAGTTTATGGACTTGCAGATTCAATCGCGCTTGGATGCCCGATGCCAAAAGCCAAGCACTCAAATCTTGCATGCTGAGGAGGCCCCACGCCGGCGAGAAGAGCAAGTGCACGCGACCTGCAAGTTGGTATTCATCGATGATTTTAGAGGCCCATGCAAAATCATCCCAGTTTGAAATGACAAATTTTATTTCGTCGGAAGCTTTTAAAACGTCGATATTCGACCAGAGATTGCGGTCTTGCATACCACTACCAGGGCACTTTAGATCCATGATGATGGAGACAGCTTGCGGAACGTCGACGATGGACTGGCTGCCGCTGGTTTCAAGCAAGACTTTATAGCCATCCGCGACGAGACGCTCCATGAGTGGAATTGCTTCCGCTTGCGCCAAAGGTTCACCGCCCGTAATTTCAACCAGGCGTGTTTTGAACTTTGCGAGCTCGTTTAAAATAGCGTCGATTGTAAATTGCTTACCACCGTGAAAGCTATAGACTGTATCACACCAACGGCAACGCAATGGACAGCCGGTGAGTCTCACGAAAGCACACGGCATACCGGCCCAAGACGACTCGCCTTGAATGCTATAAAATATCTCGGTAACCCAAAGCTCACTCATACTCTCTCCTGAACGTCTTACGATTGCCAAAGTTTTATGTGGAGCAAGTCTACTAAATGTGCGATCAATCCAAGATTAGGACCCAAAGGAATTTCTNNGATGGATAGCAATCAACAAACGGTTTCCACCTTTAACATATGTACCGAGGCGTATCAAACTTTTGCAGCCCTTCGCCGCTCGATTCTTTTAATGGTGGTTTTTGCCTTTTTCATTCCCCAGCTGATTGCTGAAGGTGTGCTTTCTTTACTCAGCAAACCTACGGTGAACCAATTAAAAATCCTTACGGAACAGATTATTAGCCTAAATTCTCAGGTTCACTACCGCCTCTTTCTGGAGACCGCTGCGGGATTTTTCAGCCCCTGCTTGGGGGTTCTTCTCGGCCTCACGCTTATCTTCTTCGCCGCCTATATGGGTCTGGTGCGAATCGCCTTGGACCATCAAGACGGCCAAGCGCCGCTTAGCGTTTTATCTGCCTTTTTTTGGGGGCTTAGGCAGTTTTTTCCCAAAGGCATCCTCCTTCTTGGGCTCGTTTTTCTGATGAGCCTTGAACGCTTCCTCTGGGGGCCTTTTCGCATTTTTTCCATGCTTATTTTGATGGCGCCTGTGCTTTATGTTGCGGAAGGAAGGCGGGTTGGGGCCGCTATGGCTCGTTCGCTTTTCCTCAAATACACAAACCCCGCCATTGCGACCACCTTTAATGTAGCGTTCACCCTTATGGTTTTTGGAGCCTTGCTCTTTTTGGGGGAATCCATTATCGCCGAAACCGCTAACGGGGTACTCACGCTCGATGAGTCACTTGGGCTCTCACGCGAGCTGTGGACAAGGCCCTTTCTCAATTTTCCATTCAGTCTGCCGTTTCTTTTCCAAAAGCTGTTCAGCGCATTTCTCTACTCGCTCTTATTCGCTAGTCTCCCGTTATTTACGGTAAGCCTCTACCGACGCTTTTTGCCGCAAATTCGCGAACGCATCTAAGCTCGGATTTTTTCTAGGCCAATCCGAAACGCTTGCGTAAATAGTCAATTTGAGACGGGTGCGGCTCGCACAGCTCCTCACGCAGTTCTTTATGAAGAGCTAGCGCAATTTCTGTCTCTATACTCGCTCTGACATCTTCTATTGGGCAATGAGGTGAAGCTTCAGCCAACGAACTTAGAAAATCACGATGCGATTTTCCTTGTCGATAGACCGGTTCACGACTCGGGTGGGCTAAATAACGCTCGATCAGACTCAAACGTGAGTCCACTAAAATTGAGGCTTGATACAACAAATAGTTCCGGCTTCGAAATAACGAAGTTCCAACGATTTTGCGCCCATTCAAGGTGATGTCGCTAAAACCGTCTTGCGCTAAACTGCGTAGATCGGGGAATTTCTTTTGCAGAGTCCTTATAAGTGCCGTGTTTATGGCATGAAAAAATTCGGAATTGCGATAATAATGGTTCACCCACAGGCCTAAAGTCAAAACGACACACCCTGAATGCAAAACGACAGCACCGCCTCCTCCAGCGCGTTTCCATATGGGTACAGCATCTGCTTGGCAATGGCTCAGATGGCATTCACGTTCGCCTTGATTCGCATTCCCGAGCACCACGCAAACGGTCTTTGGCACCCATACGAGGGCATGAAGGGGAATATGGCAGTTCTGAACCGCAAGTTCATCAATCCACATCTAGGTGACCCCGAAGTATTTGAATATCCAGATCGCGATATTCAAAAAAATCAGGATGCCAGTAACATCAACCAGTGTCGAAATGAAAGGCGAAGAGACCACTGCGGGATCCAGTTTTACGGCACTGAAAAAGAAGGGCAGCATGGAACCGGCAATGACCCCGAACAACACGATGGTGATGATCGAAATACTCACGATAAGCGTGAGTGGGCCACTCAAATCCATGAAATAAGCCCGTACACACCAGAGGCAGGCCAAAATCAAACCCAGGATGATCCCCATCACGATCTCTTTGGAGAGCACCTTGCCAGAATCACGCAATGAAAATTCGTTAATGGCCAGGCCTCGGATAATTAAAGACGCCGCCTGAGTGCCAGAGTTACCGCCGGATGCGATGATTAAGGGAATAAAAAAAGTTAAAAAGCTCCATTGCGCCAAAGTATCGTGGTAAATACGCAGGGCTTCCGAAGTAAGAAAGCCACTCACAAAGAGTATACCGAGTGCCCCCGCTCGCTTCTTTAACATGGTTAGAAGCGGGGTCTGGAAATAAGAATCTTCTAGCGCTCCGTGTCCCCCAAATTGCTGAATATCTTCCGTCGCCTCTTCTTCAGCAACTTCAAACACATCATCAGCTGTCACAATGCCAATGATTTTGTTTTCGTCATCGACTACTGGAATATAGAGGTGATCATATTTACGAAACAACTCCACAGCTCTTTGTTGCGGATCGTACGGACTCAGAGAGACATGACTCTTTTTCATCATCTCTCGAATGAGGGTACTCGATGGATCGCAAACGACTAGCGAAGCTAAGCTGGCTTCGCCTATAAGTTTACCGTCCTCATCCGTTACAAAAAGATAGTGGAGAAATTCTTCAGGGAGCGCGCGGCTCCAGTGAATAGACTTCAGGGCCGAAAGCACGTCCATGCGCTCGTTCAAAGTCAAAAAATCGGAAGTCATGAGCCTACCCACGGAATCTTCGGGATAACTCAACAGTTGATTCGCAATTTCACGTTCTTCGGGATTGAGCTTTAAAAGGAGGACATCGCAAATATCCTGGGGCAAACTCTCAAACAGTTTTGTTCGTTCGTCAGGCTCCATCTCATTGAGAAGAGAGGAGCTCATGACATCAGGCAGTTCTTCGACAAGCTCCTTTTGCCTTTCAAATTCCATATCGGAAAACAAGCTAGGGCGTCGATCTCTTGCAATAAGTCGCAGTGACAAAACGCATTCTGCAATATTGAGCTGCGAAAAGATATCGGCTAGATCGGCATCCTCTTTTTCTTTGAAGAGAGCTCGTAGCTTTTTAAATTCCCGAGATCCCAACATATCCGCTACGTAGGCCGGACTCAATAAGACGCCATTAGCCTGTGTCATGGGGTGCTCCCAGACACCGCGCAAAGGCTTTCCAAGGCCTGGAAAGGGTCGGAGGAGCTTTTGTTCGTCTCTTTAATTTTCTTTAAGAATTGCCCCACTTGAAGATCTCCTACGCAGGCCCAGGCCTTAGCAAACTTGTCAGCTTTGGATATATACAACGAAGCCGCAAGGACCACCGCATTATTCCACTCATCTTTGCCTATGTAGTCAGCGGAAGAGAAGTGCGGACGTTTTTCCCTCAAATAGCTTGAAAAAACTTCCTTCTTCATGACCAAGAGTTCTGCACGGGGGATAGCACCTCGCTTTTGATAAAGGTTATCCAGTGACTTGCGAAGCTCCGTTAGCCAGGAATTGAATTTCTCACGATCCGACTTTCGCAAGGAGTAACTATTCAACTCCGTCAGTTGACTTTTACTCTGCAAATATTTGATTGTCAAAATGTCCCCGACAAAACTTGCAAGATTTTCATTGAACTCCACACTGCCTGGAATCCAAAGTGTGGCATGGGTCAATTCATGAAAAAGAAGATTTGCCAAAGATGCCGTACTGCCTTTGAGATAAGAACTCAAAATAGGGTCACGAAGCCAACCTAGACCGGAAAAAGCCTCCGCCTCCGATTCGTAAATATCGTAGCCCTTTAAGCGGAGGGATTCGGCCTTTTCATCTCGCTCTTTTTTCTCAAGGTAGCCAAGGTAGGGGACATCTCCCACCACTGGGAACCACCAGGTAATTTGTTTTAACTGATCAATTTCCGCAGCTTCCACAATATAGCTGAGCGGGCGATCACCGACTTCAATGTATTCTTGGTACTTATCTTCAGTATTAAGGCCTTCCTTTTTGGCATAGGCAAGAATCTCTTTCACAATAAGCAATTTCTCACGTGTACTTTGCGGCGTGCTCCGATCATTCAACATATCATCAATTTTACGGCGCGAATTATAGAGATTATTGAGATAGTAGGCGTTATTTATAAGATAACAAGCTTGCAGAGACCAAAGAAAACCGATGAGTAGACTAAAACGAATGAACCTATCCACAGAGTTAAAATCCGTAGTTAATTTTTTTGAGCTTCTAATGCAATTATACAGGTCATATCGTCAATTTCGTAACTCTCTCTAAACTTCAAAGTACTTTCAGCCCCATTTGCCAAAATTTCCAAACGCTTGCCAAGGGTTTCACTCAATATGTACGCCCGGTGAGTTTCTATAGCCTTAGCAAGAAGCTCCGGTGCCATAAGCTGCAGTACGATGCGATCGGAAACGAGCAAACCACTATCTTTGCGCAAATTCTGAATGCGGTTGACAAGCTCGCGCGCCCAACCTTCCGCAATCAATTCGGGACTGAGCTTGGTTTCTAAAAGAATAGTAAGGCCTTTCTCGGAAGCGATGAGACTGCCATCGATCGGTTGACGATCAATCAAGAAATCGTCGATAGTCAAGGTGTGCCTCAAAAGCTCGACTGAGCCCTGGTCTTCCACGCGATTTACGATCGCAAGAACCTTCTCTTGCGACATGTTTGTTTCCGCTAGGAACTGTATGAGCTCACGCAGTTTAGCGCCAAAACGCGCACCGAGAGTGCGAAGGTTGGGCTTCAAGGTCAGGCGGACATGGCTTGCTTCGTCTGTCGTGAAGTGGACAACCTTTACGTTAAGCTCACTCTGAATAATTGCGCGCCCCTGATCTATGACCGAACGATCAGCCTTATTCCTTGAAATCACGGTCAGCGACGGCAGGACTTGCCGCACTTTGAGTTTGTGTTTTTGTCTTAGCGAACGACCGTTTGTAACAATGGTTTGCAAGAGCTCCATATGGTGCTCCAAAGCTTCTTTGCGAAGACCTTTGCAGCTTAGCGGCATATCGCAAAGGTGCACCGACTGCCTCACATTTGTGAAACCTTGGACGAGCTCTTTAAAAATCTTTTCCGATATAAAAGGGGCAAAAGGTGCAAAAATTTTCGAGAAATTAAGCATGACATGGTAAAGGGTCGCGAACGCCGCTTCCTGTTCCGGCAAGAGAAGCTTATCGGCATCGGAGCTTCCCCAGAAACGACGTCGACTCAATCGGATATACCAGTTTGTGAGGTCATCGATAAATTCGATAATTTCAGGCACCACCAGATAGAGTTTGTATTCCGACATGTACTTTTCAAGCGCTGCCACCAGAGCTTCCATACGAGAAAGTATCCAATGATCCATCTCATCTAAAGCGAGACTTTTAAGATAGTCTAAATCGCCGTTAGTCAAACGCTCATGCGGAAACCACGCATCCGCTGCGGCATAGGTCGTGAGAAATGAAAGAGCATTCCAAAGTGGTAAAAGCATCAATCGCGTAACGTCTTTGACCCCTTGATCGACAAAAATAAGATCTTCGGCACGCAGTAGAAACGAATTGAGCATATAAAGACGCACACTATCCGCGCCATATTTATCGACCAATTCATCAGGCGGAGTGTAATTACGATGACGTTTGGACATCTTCTTACCAGATTCATCCAGAATGACACCATTGACGATCACATTTTTAAAAGCCGGGCTATTGAAGAGGGCGCTCGCTAAAACATTTAGAGTGTAGAACCAGCCCCGGGTTTGATCGACACCTTCGGCCACAAAATCGGCAGGGAAAATTTTCGCAAAACGTTCCTTATCTGTGAAAGGGTAATGAATCTGAGCATAGGGCATAGCGCCAGACTCAAACCAACAGTCAAAAACCAAACCTTCATTTTTCATCAAGCCCTTGCAACTCGCACATGCGAAAGGCAGTTCCAAAACATGATGCAAATGAATATCTGGAATTTCTTTAGAGACTTTTCTTTCCAATTCGGCGATTGAAGAAATCACACAGACGTGGGCCGGATCTTTATCACAAATCCATACCGGCAGTGGTGTCCCCCAAAAACGGTTGCGTGAAATGGCCCAGTCCCGAGCATTCGTCAACCAAGATCCCATCCGTCCATCTTTGATATGACCGGGAACCCAGTTGATTTTCTGATTGTTCGCTACGAGACGATCGCCAAATTTCTCAACGGCAACATACCAAGACGGCACCGCTCTGTACATGAGTGGGGTATCCGTGCGCTCGTCGAAGGGATAGCTATGGCTGAGCGTTCCTTGCTTAACGAGCCGGCCTTTTTCTTTCAGCATTCGACAAACGATTTTGTCAGCATCCTTAAAATACTGTCCTGCAAGCTCAGGAATGAGATCTGTGAAATGCCCAGTCTCATCGATCGGATCCACCAACTTGATGTTGTGGATTTTACAATTTAAGAANNCCATAAGCCGGAGCCTGATGAACGATTCCCGTACCCTCATTGGTACTGACGTAGTCAGCATGAAAGACTTGGAAGGCATTTGCCTGATCTTTGAAGTAGGGGAAAAGTGGTTCATAACGCAGTCCAACAAGATCCTCGCCCGTAAATTCAGCAAGTTCGCTAAACGGCTTTTCCGCTTCCGAAAACTTCCCATAAAGATTGGTCAGGGTTTCCTTGGCAAGAATCCAAAATTCTTGGGTGTGCTCATCACGAATTTTGACATAATGAATATCTTTGCGCACAGCCAGCGCTAGGTTGGAGACCAACGTCCAAGGGGTCGTCGTCCAGACCAGAAGGTGATCCTCCCTATCTTTCAATTTAAATTTAATAAAAACCGAAGGATCGGAAACCGTTTTGTAATTTTGATTGGCTTCAAAATTGGACACAACGGATGTCGTACGCGGAGAGTAGGGGACAACTTTAAAGTCTTTATAGATCAAGCCACGTTCGAAGAGTTGAGCAAAAACCCACCAAACCGATTCCATATCNNGCCATATAATTGCGGTCCATGGTCCGATATTGGTTATCCCAATCAACCCAACGACCCAGACGCGTGATGGTCTTTTGCCACTCTTGGGCATAATGCAGAACCGATTCCCGACAGGTCTCGTTAAACTTCGCAAGACCCATTTTTAAAATATCTGGGCGACCTTTAAGGTGTTCACGTTTTTCGATTTCAAACTCTACGGGTAGCCCGTGGCAGTCCCACCCGAAGCGACGGACTATTTTATAGCCCTTCATAATCCAATAGCGGGGGACGGTATCTTTAATAGTATTTGCGAGAAGGTGCCCATAGTGGGGAAGGCCGTTAGCAAAGGGAGGTCCATCATAATAGGAAAATTCCTCTGCGTCTTTGCGGAGCTTGTCCTGAGCTTGGAAGATTTTCTGATCCTGCCAAAAATGCAGAACTTCCTCTTCCATTTTGGGAAAAATGATATCCCCAACCGGCTTCATAGCGAACCTCTTTGCGTGCAATTAGAAAAGACCATAGCACCCACACAATCAGGAGAATTGGATAGCGCTCGGCAGCTTGCTTATACTCACTTGCTCAGGCTATTAAAAGACTGATTTTCGGAACAGGGGGTTTAGCTTGTGAGCGGATTCATATAAGCGGGTTGAAAGCGCTCGAAAACCCCTGGCACATTCTCTTTATTGCGCAGATCCTCATTCAATAACCAACTTTGTTTATCCGCCGTCTTGCTACTTCGAAATTCTCCGAAATGGCTGGTTATGCGGTTGCCCACCTTTTCCGCTAACGACCTATAACTTGTTAATTTTCCACCATATATGGTCATCATCAGACCACGTTCCGAGACATGCTCGCTCAGCACGGACTCGCGCGAGACAGCTGAGAGACTGTGTGATGGATTCTCCGCCAACCAACGTAGTCCGGCAAAAGCGCATCGAATATCCTGCTTCCGAATCGGCTCTTTCACATAGAAATTGCAAGACTTCAAAATATAATCAATCTCACGTTCCGAGGGGGCCACAGCGTCAGGACTCTCCGTGTAGTTCTCTTCTGTGGTGCCGC
>PLEQ01000313.1 GCA_003136475.1 Deltaproteobacteria bacterium | reverse complement strand
TTTGGAATACAAAGGTGCAGTAAATCTACTAGAAAAAGAACGAGCTGAATTTATGGCACCGGACTATGCCACTGCGAAAT
Source organism: Deltaproteobacteria bacterium (assembly GCA_003136475.1). Taxonomy (GTDB): domain Bacteria; phylum Bdellovibrionota_B; class Oligoflexia; order Oligoflexales; family Bog-1112; genus BOG-1112. The sequence continues at coordinate 12,135 of PLEQ01000313.1, read as the reverse complement.
TCGCGCCTTACCAGCTTGAGTTTGATAAATCGACAATCGAAATAACAGATGATAAAATTGTGACCTTAGGTTGGACCAGACAGGAACTTATAAAAGCTGGTTGCCAACCGACGGTTTTTCTCAACCGTGGAACCTCACCATCCCCAAGTGGCCTTAGAATGGATTCAAAATTACAGCTTCCTCCACCCAAGAGCTTGTTGGAGAAAGATGAAAAGATCGCTGCGATGTTAGATGATCCGAAAGTATTTCTAGAAAATAAACAAAAATATAATCAGTTCAAACGCCAAAGTCTATCCATCTCCGAAGCCACAGAGAATCCAGACAAGGCTTCAGAGGATGCACTGAACAAACAAAAAACTGCTGCCAAAATAAAAAGTGGCGTTGCTGCTTTCGCTGCACCTGCTATAGGAGTCCTGGTAGGAGTGCTTGCTGGTGTTGGTATAGGTGGGGGCTTTGGACTTGTCGCAAGCTCAACACCACAACAAGATCTTTTCAATACCTTGTCAACCATTCGGACTCAAATCTCGGCCATTCTAAATGATCGTAATTACGTACTTGCTCAAATTGCGGCCTGCACTGTTCCTTAGCTAGCTCATAAGCTCACGGTTGCACCAGCTCGAACTGAAGACCTGAAGCTCGTTCGAATAGAGTACACCTATGCTAAAATAGAAGAATGAGCTATCAATTGAGACTTCTCAAAATTCTTTTCTTTCTTGCAGCTGTTCATTCGCATACTGTCCAAGCCAATCCAGCAGAAGAAGCCGACGAAACTGACGACCTTTCGACGGCAAAGCCTCCTCACCAGCCACTAGCAGCCTTCTATCAGAAGAAGAGTCCGTTTAGTCTGCGCCACGATCCGACTCGCAAGCGTTCGATCTTTTTTCCTCAGCTTGTTTCTTATTTTCTACCGGGTTTTGATCAAGTCTGGGAACGGCAGTACGATTCGGCACTCATCTATGCTGCGACGGGTACCGTTGGTCTTGTCTATGCTAATTACCGGGCTCAGCAATTGGGTGCTGCCAATTTACGAACTCAAAATAATAACGCCTATGGCTCCAAAGATAACTATTACCGTGGTTACACCCTTGGCAATGAGATCTACCAAGTTGCCGGCGGTCTCAGCACCTACCATAGTTTTCGCTCAGCGGTTCGCAGCCGGCAGAACTCCGGGGACTTTGCTTTTTTAAAAGAAGAGGAATCGCTGTCTGAGATCATGATTTCGCCTTTCCGTGTCGACTATTTGGCCAGACCCACGACCTGGATCCCACTATCGATAGGGGTCCTATTAGCTTACCTTCAAAACACGCCTTCAGCTCTTGCTCAAAGCGATATGCGGTCCACGCCACTTAAATCCTCAGACTATTTCTATTCCGCAGCCTCAGGGTACGAAGCTGGAGTTTCGGAAGAGTCTGTCTTTCGGGGTTGGCTCTTACCTGCAGCCCGATACGGGATGGACAGTGAACTTTTAGCCAATCTGACCCAAGCCACCGTCTTTGGCCTGGCCCATTTAGGAACTGTGAAAGTTCCCATCATTCAAGCTGTCTTTGGCTACTATTTAGGTTATTTAACCATTCATAACAATTGGACAATTTCCGAAGGTGTATTCATCCACTCATGGTGGGATTTTATTTCCTTCCTGGCAACGTATTCGAGCCAGGACAAGAATTCTCCACAAAAAATCAAACAACCTAAGTTCCTTTTGCTCCCTTTAGAGTGGCATTTTTAAACTCTTCTTTTGAAAGATCGAGCTTCCATAAAAATTTTCACCCACTCACGATTTTCATGTTAAAATGGACTTTAAATTCTCATGAGCATGAGTCCCTATGACTGAAAAAGCTAGTTCTGAAAAAAAGCCTCAAGATTCGTTAGAAGAAGAAGTCCTTAGCGACGAAGCGCCTAGCGAGCAGAAGCAGCCAGCGGTTAAGGAACGCAACAAGGCCATGGCTCTTCTATTGTCCAAGGAGGGATCTCATCGCGAGACCTTACGTGAGGTTCTAAAAAAAGAATTCAATTTTGAAATGGGAACCGTCTCCGACCTCGATATGACTGTGGAGATGCTGCACAAATGCAATGCTGCATTCTTTATCCATGACTGGGATGCCTACAACAAAGATCAGAATCATAAACTACATCAACGTCTAGCGAAGATGGATGAATTTGTCGATGTCTTTAGAATTATCTATACCAACAAAATTGGCCCTGATCTGCTAGCGTTGATTTCTGACATCCGTATCGACCGTGTTACCACGCATGCTTCGGTTCTCATCAATCTTCCGGGTGAAATCTATGCCGCAAAAATATCTCGCCAAAACTATAGCCCCATTCAAAATGAAATCACTGCCATCCAAAATAAGACCACGAAATACAAACAAGACAAAATCGATCAGATTATTGAAGAGGGCAATATCATCCACCCCAAGGATCCTGCCGTACGAGTGGAGTTTGCAAATTTGTGCTATCGCCGTAACGACCTTAAGCAGGCCGAAATCATATCCAAAGATCTTCTCAAGCAAAATGTGCGCAATGTTCGTGCGATGACACTTCTCTCACGCGTCCTGATGAAACGTGGTGAATATGATGCGGCTCAAAAACTTCTCGAAACAGCGGATGTACTCTGCCCAAAAAACACCGACCGTTTGCTTTTACTAGGGGATCTTTTCGTTAAAAAAGGTGATACCAGTCAGGCTCGTTCTTACATGCAAGAGGCTGTGGAAACTAGCCCCGAAGACCAAGCTACTTTAGAAAGCTATGCTAAATTTGAGTTATCAGAAGGCAATGTCAATGAGGCTTCTGAGTTTTTCAGAAATAGTCTCTCTGAAGAAGAAGTTGCAGGCTTTCTCAATAATACAGGTATCCAGCTAGTAAAAAACAAAGAGTTTGACAACGCCTTCAAATTCTACGACCTTGCTAACCGCACTCTAAAGACCGATAATTATCGCTATGCTCTCTACTACAACATGGCGCTGGCCTATAAATATTCTGAGAATTTTGAAAAGGCCTTGGAATATGCCAACAAGACCCTAGAGCTGAAGCCTGACTTCGTAAAGGCCAAACGGCTTGGCACAACTCTCAGTGACCTCATCAGCCTCAAGAAAAACCCAGCTCCAGCTTAATTTGCGCATCCTAAGTTACAACTGTAGTACTTAGGTGTAATTGCGACTGAGTGCAAATTCCGGTGCAGCTTGAGCACGTGCGGTCAAAGGCATAATCTCAGCTTCCGAGAGCTGGGGCCTATGGACGTCTTTGACAAGGACATTGCAGGCACCGTCGACGATTTCTAAAATTCCAGAGACACACAGAAAACAATGACGATCAATAATATCGGCAAACCTCGCATAAATAGCTGGTCGTATCACTAAATTGGGTCGATAGGAGCTCTCGTCTTCGAGAGTGACAAACAGCATACCTTTGGCTGTCGGTGGCGATTGCCGCACCAAGACCATGCCAAAAATATGGACAAGGGTACCTGAACGCAGCTGCAAAAGATTTTGACTCAAACTGATCTTTGCCACGGGGATTGCATATGCCCAATCCTGCGTGCGTAGAATCTGGCTTGGGTGCCGGCCTAAAGACGTGCCGCTTGCACGATAGTCGCCTTGCACGGCTTCCCATTCGGCTTCTTTTAAGAACGACACGGGCTCTTCCCGATCTTCCAAATACTCTCNNAGCCAGAGCGCAGCCCGTCGGGGAATACCCCATTGCTGCAAGGCTGCCGCTGCCGCAAGCGCTGTGAGATCTCGGCGTGAGAAACATTTCATTTTGAGAAGATCCAAAAGCTCGGGAATTTTCTGAGCCTGCGCTCGCTGACTTAGAAAACTCGCAAGACTTTGCGCTGAGACTCCTCGTACAAGTCGTAAACCCAAGCGTATAGCAAAGGGTCGAAACGAAGAGAGGTCTGCAAGTTCGAGCGTACTGTCCCATGCCGATGCCCACAAGCAAATGGGTCGCACCGTCACGCTCTGATCATCACGGATCAAAGAACCATGACGAGCGGTCTTGAGCAAAGTATCGACTGAGTAAAAACCCAAAGGTTGGGAATTGAGCAAAGCTGTGAAGAAAGCTTCTGGGTAGTAAGCTTTCACATACGCCGATGCGTACGCCAAATGTGCGAAAGATGCTGCATGAGACTCTGGAAAGCCATAGCTTGCAAAACCGCGTATATGACCGAGAATACTATCGACAAAAGCCTGATCGATGCCATGCGCCAACATGCCAGCAACGAGTTTACCGAGCCATAGCTTACTATCATCGGTCTTCAACGTAAAGGAGCCGATCTTTTTGCGCAGCTCATCGGCTTCACCTGGGCTAAAGCCACCGACCGCGATCGCTATGCGCATCACCTGTTCTTGAAAAATTGGAACGCCATAGGTGCGTTTCAAAATGGCTGCCAAACTCGGGTGGGGAATCACGATTTTTTCACGACCCAAACGCCGATTCAAATAAGCATGGATCATACCACCTTCGATGGGTCCCGGACGGATGATAGCGATCTGGACTACGAGGTCATAGAAATTACAAGGTTTGTGCTTTGGTAAAAAAGACATCTGCGCACGCGATTCAATTTGAAAAGTTCCAACGGTATCTGCCTGCTGAATCATCTTATACGTAGCACGGTCATCGGATGGGATGCGGGCCAGGGCGATCTCGTGACCATAGTGCGTCTGGATCAAAGCGAAGGCCTTGCGCAAAGCGGTGAGCATACCAAGCGCTAAAATATCGATTTTAAAAAAACCCAGTCCCTCGATGTCCTCTTTGCTCCATTGAATGACACTGCGTCCCGGCATCGTCGCTGGCTCCACAGGCACAAGCCAGTCCAGAGCTTTGTCGGTCAGCACAAAACCTCCCGAATGAATCCCTAAATGCCGAGGGAAACCCATCAGAGCTTGCGTCCACTTTGCCCATAAAGCGAGAGTGTGTTGCGACAGTTCGGGCTCGGTCTTTGTCTCCTGCAGAGAACGCTCCTCTGCAACGCTTTCTTCAATAGGCGAAGGTATCGTATGATGCTCGACGACTTTCGCAAGCAGCTCGGCGGCTGCACTACGCCGAAACTGCCGACTCTGCAGCATCTGAGAGCCTTCATCAAGATACGCACCCGGAATCCCCAAAGCCTTACCCACAGACCGCAGAGCGCCCCGGTACTGGAAACAGATGACATTCGCCACCATCGCAGCACGCCCGCGACCATAACGGTCGTAAATATATTGGATCACTTCCTCTCGTCGCTCATGCTCAAAATCGACGTCGATGTCCGGTGGGTCGCGCCGTTCTAAACTCAGAAAACGTTCAAAGAGCAGGTCGAATTTCTCCGGATCCAAATTCGTAATACCAAGCACAAAACACACAGCACTATTGGCTGCACTCCCACGTCCCTGGCAGAGAATCTCACGCTCCCGTGCCCACCGCACAATATCCCATACGGTCAGAAAATAGTCGGCAAAACCCAAACTGGCTACCAAGGCCAATTCCTTGTCGAGCAGCTGCCGCGTTGTAGACGGTACCAGCTTGCCATAAATTCGATGAGCGCCTTCCCAGACCAAAGTTTCCAAAAAAGTCTGTGAGCTATACCCTGGCGGAATCATTTCTTGAGGATACTGATAACGCAACTCATCCAAGTTAAAATCAAAGCTTTCAGCCAATGCACAGCTCGTACGCAAAGCTTGCTGATAAAAAGGTAGGGAGCTATAGAGTCTTTCCAAATAAGCCAGGGAATGAAGCGAGCGTTCGCTATTGTTAAAAAGTTGCGAGCTGACCGCATCCAGCGTCGTCTTATGACGTANNAGATATCGCTGAGCGGCTTGCGTGCCGGTTCATGAAAGAAGACATCCTGACTCAGAAGCACGGGCAAAGAGAGACGCTTAGCCAATGCCCAGCTTGCACCCATCCAGGCATCTTCAGCAGGACTTAAATGCCGACTCAGCACACAATAGAAACGGCCCTGAAAATGTTCCCGCAAAGCTGCAAATCGCTCTAAGACCGGTGCCGAACTCAGGTCTTGCGTCCGCACCAGTCCCCGCATGGGTTGCAGCGCTACTAAGCCTTCAACCGGTGCCGCAAGAAGACTTTGTAAATTTATAAAAGCGCCCGTTTTATGTTCGCGATGAGCTGCGGTCAGCAAGCTACAAAGATGAAAGTAGGCGCGATGACTCCTCGCAAAAAGAACCAGCGTATCCTGTAAAGGGATCGCTAAATGATGATCGGGCTGCAGATGCAATTCAGCACCATAAAAAAGTTTCAAGTCCGTAGCTTTGTCTAGCCGCCCTCGCTGCCGCAAATCCCGATAGGCCCGCGCAATGCCATAGACCCCGTCAAAGTCTGCAAGACCCAAACCTTTGTACGCAAAATCACAAGCCCGATCGATCAACTCATGCGGATGCGAAGCGCCAACCAAAAACGAAAAATTCGTGTGGCTGAGCCACTCATACCAGCCATAGCGCTCAACCATAGTTGCCATGAGTGACCCACCGACCTGTGCTATCCTGATAAACCCAAAACGCTTGGTTCTTTTCGTCCACGCGCTTGTAGTACTGTCGCTGCCAGGCACCGTCTTCCGGCTGAAGCCACCACTTGGCCATCGTATTTTCTAGAAAGATCGGCTTTTGCCCCCCCAAGACACAACTTTGCACCTCCTTATATAAGAAGAGGGGGCGTCGACGCGCGAGCAGACGACAAGAGACATGCTCTGCCGGAGCCGGAAAATGGGCTTGTGGAGCAAAAGACGCTTCCGGCACCCAATCTTCGCGATCTGCAAATCTCTGGAGCGGAATGGCTAACTCATTTTCAAGCTGCAAAAGATCTTGGTCCGTGTTTTCTGCAAGCTCCCCAAACAGATCCTTCACCCAACTCGCAATCACCAAAGTCTCTGTCAATTGCAAACGCCAAGACAGCACTAAAGGATACGGCGGATCACCGTCTAAAAGATCCGTGATCCGCTGCTTAAAACTATAGTAAGCCTGCAATAAAGTCGTCTGATGCGCACCTTTCTGCTTGCGCAAATCGTGTGGGTGGCGAAATTCAATCGGAATGCTCAGAATTGCGAGATCATCAAAGGTCACCTTCCAGTGTAACTTTGTCACCTGCGCATCTTGCGCCCACTGGGACTGCTCACATAAACGATCCAAGTCTTCGCTTAGCAAGGGCGCTATCTGCTCCCATAGAGCCACAGGGCATTCGAGATAACGTACAATTTCGATAGGCTGGGTGAGGATAAAATTCTGCCACGGAAACGTGGAAAATAGACCCGCGTTCCCAGCTTCCTGCGCAAAAGTCCACTGCCACGCCTCGGCACACCACTTGCCAAAGCGGCGGCGCATACCCGCAAAATTCAGCACTTTCATATGCTGCACACTCACAAAGCCCAAACGCTCGACAGCAGCTGCTAAGCGTTGCACAGACTGCCCAAAGATTTTCTGCTCTTTCTTAATAAGATGGGGCCCAACTTGCTCTATGGCCTGCCACCAGACCGACCACGTAAGCTCCCGATACAGCGTACGTGCAAAATCTTGCTCCCAAAACACACAGGCCTTCGTCTTCCTCTCCCGCAAACTCAATAAAAGCAGAAGAGCTTGCCAAGGTGAAGGTGCACAAGCCGCTCGAAAAGACGGTGAGAGCTCCAGAATGTCCTGCCTCTNNTTCGCCAGTGGCAGACGCGCAGCCTGCGCTCGCAGCTGCCAGTAAGATACGAACGGTCTTAAGTCCATAAGCCAAATATTTTCCGCCGCGCTCCATAACATAACGCTCGTACTTAAAGCCTGGAGAATCTTTTCATTTTTTTCCTGGGTGAGCTCTAACGCTAGAAACATCCGCTGCCCCTCTGAGATTTACACACAGCGTGTTATATACAGCGTGTAAGGGAGGGCAACAGAAATTGAATTTGATGGCGGGCGCTAAATTTGCGGGGCGGTGTGGCTAGCGAATGATTGAGTAAGCGACCGAGACTTCTATANNATACTGGGCACGATCCCCGAAAAACGCCCATTAGGAATTTTGGTCTCCAAGTTACTAACTCGAATAGTTGGCGTCCTGTCGAAGTGAGCCGTACCCATAAAGTAATTGGCTCCTCCACCCAAATTCAAACTCAGACCGCTGTCCCAGTGCCAATGATAACCAGCGAGAAGCTTGATTTGGTCATAGTCTATAGAACCAGCATTCGTAGCCACATTTTCTCTCAAATAGCCATGTTCGAATCCAGGTTTGATAAAGATTGAATCCACCGACTGGCCAGAGAAAAAATAGGAAGCAAATATCCCATAACTGCCACCCGCAAGCCCATCGCCCCCCCAACGCCCTTGCGTGAAAGACCCCTGAAGCCCCAAGGACACATGCTTAGCGATGCCAAACGCAAGATCACCTTGGATAGTGCCAAGGAAGATGCCAATCGGATGAATGCCGATGGTTACAGGAACATGTTTGTTAAAGAAAGGAAAGCTTTCCTTGGAAGTCTCTTCTGAGCTTGTAACAGCACAGAATCCTTGTCCCGAAAAAGCCACCAACGACAAAGCGAGAACCCATTTCTTTGCTGTATGGATGATCTCCATAACGTTTCCTCCCACACTGATGAATTTGAGTTGCTTATATATCAAAGGGTTTACACCCTCTTACTCTGTCTACCTTTTTAGAAACCTCTCAACAAGGCTCATATGAAGAAATCTTCATTCCTTTATAAATTGGAAATTTTCGGAACTAATATTTTAAAAAAATATCTTTGCACTCCTTAAGAGTTCATGCAACGCCAACATTGCAGATTCCCACTGGTCCATAGACGTTCAATTTGCTATTTCCTAGGAAGAAGGAGTTTCCTATGCTACAGATTTTAGAAAATTGCTTTTCTTCTTTTAGAATAACCGACTGGGTAAGTGCTGGTGTCTTAGCTCTTGCAAGTTATTTTTTTCTTAAATACGCTAAATTTTTTCTTCTGCGCAAAACAGAGAACAACGCTATTTGGTTCCATGCGCTTGCTAAGCAAACCTATCCTTTTCTCTTCTTTGTTATCGCTTTGTATCTCGGCATTAAGAGTCTCGGGTGCCTAAGTCCCTTTAACACAATTTTCTCTTATATCTTTACCGGCACCTTGCTATTTCAAGTCGCAGCATGGGGCAATGTGCTTATCCGTATGGTTATCGAGAAACAATCGGAGCGGGCAGATTCCGCTGGTTCAGCGAAACTTGCGACGTTTAGAATTGCAGGGTTCTTTGCCAAAGCTATACTTTATTTCCTCCTGCTCGCCCTGGCTCTGGAAAATCTCGGTATCAATGTTACATCCCTAGTCGCGGGACTCGGCATCGGTGGTATCGCCATTGCCTTGGCCATTCAAAGTGTTCTTGGCGATCTCTTTGCTTCCTTGACCATTCTCCTCGACCACCCCTTTGTGGTTGGCGATATCATTGTTGTCGACACTTATACGGGGACCGTCGAAAATATCGGAATAAAGACCACACGCCTCCGCAGTGTATGTGGTGAGCAGGTAATTTTTTCAAATACGGACTTGCTGAAGAGCCGCATTCGCAACTTCGGTCATACGGAACGTCGGATTGTCTTCGGAATTACCATAGACCGACTCAATTCGCTGGCAAAAATTCGACGCGTTCCCGACCATATACGTCAGGTCATCGAAACCGTACCCATGGCACGCTTTGAACGCGCTCATCTTAAACGCATCCTAGATTTCGGCCTAGAATTTGAACTCGCATTTAAGGTGCTGAGTCCTGACTACACAATTTATATGGATACACGCGAGAAGGTGAATTACGGCTTGCTTGAGACCTTGGCTCGGGAAGACATTAGTATCGCTTACCCTACGCAGAAGGTCTTCTACACACAAGCCGCCCAAGACTTAAGCTCGTAAGCTGCTCCATTGGCCAACCGTAGCCTAGCAGCTAAAACCTATAAAGCCTGCAAAAGGAGATCGGCATGACAAATCCCCAATTATATGCTGAAAAAGCTACGCTTGAAGGAAGAGTCCGCACCTTGATTCGCCTCAATACAGATGCCGTTCTCGCCTTGCATCAGGCCATTAGCAATAGCGAGGAGGGAGCCATCCGCGAGCGACTTTACGCATTAAAGCAAAGGNNCCCATACTTTTGAACTCTATACCTTACTCCGACATCGCGGAAAAAATCCGTATGTCATCACCTCGACTCTTCCTAGAACCTGTCTCATCGAAGGTCTAACTTATGCCAAAGCCAACACCGGCATGCTTGGAACCCTCCTTACCTTAGCTGCCTGCAAAGCCCTAACGTGCCGAAGGTACCAGGAGACTGACACCAGGTACTTCACCTGTGTGGAGCAAGCGATGCTCGCTAGCCACCACAAGGATGAAAACGAGGATCTCGCTTATATTGTTAACACACTTAAAAAGAAGCTTGGCATAGAAGCGAGATAGATTCCACTTTTCTTCTGCATAAAAGGCGACTTTAAAATTATTGAAATAGTAGCGGGTGTCGTGTACCAAACTGGCATCGCAAATTTGTAAAGAACGGAAACAGATGAAATTACAGCAAGTCTTCCTTTTACTTGCCTTGTTGACTGGCTTCCAAACCTTCTCATCTGCGACTTGGGCACAAAAACTCCAACAAGAGGAGGAGGCGTTTCGAGAAGATCGCGACGGGTGGATCTTTGTGCGAGTATGCGGTGCACCTGAAAAACGTGGCTTTGACTACGGTCGTTTAGTAGCGCCTGAGATTCATGAGCTTATTAAGACCCCTCCAAGTCTATCTCTCTTACAACACTAAGAAAGATTGGCAGTTCTATCGTGAAGCTTCACAAAAAATGTTCGTGTCTAAACTCACGGATGAATATCGCAATGAGATGAGCGGCATTGCCAGTGGTTTGCAGTCTCTTGGCTATAAATACGATCTTCTCGATATCATTGCTTTGAATGCGTATATTGAACTTTCCGAGTACTACCTCCCGAGTATTCAAAGTTCCGGCGAAAGACGCCGTCCTCTCATGCGTTGCTCCGCGTTCATGGCTACTGGCAAATGGACGCGTGACGGTAAAATTGTGATGGGACACAACTCGTGGAATGATTACATCATCGGTCAGAAGTGGAACGTGATCATCGATATTATCCCGACCGAAGGCCATCGCATCAAGCAACAGACAGCGCCAGGTTTTATTCATAGTGGAACAGACTTTGTCGTGAACTCTGAGGGGATAGTGATTACGGAAACCACGATCGGCAATTTTGCTGGTTACAATCCGAATGGCATTCCTGAATTTCAGCGGGCGCGTCGGGCTGCACAATACTCGTCCAGCATCGATGAGTTCTATGCAATTATGCGCGAAGGCAACAATGGCGGATATGCTAACACCTGGCTGGTAGGGGATATCCATACCAATGAAATTGCCAAAGTCGAGCTGGGTTTGATCAATGTTGCTTTTTATCGATCCAAGGACGGCTACTATCATGGGGAAAACTACGTTGACGATTCAAAAATGATCTTGGATGAAGTTGGTTCAACTTTGTGGCAGACTGCAGCAAATTGGCCTTTTAACCTCACCAATGCGAATACCATCACGGCTCGCTCTCTACGCTGGCATGCACTCATGGCTCAAAATAAAGGAAAGATTGATACGGATCTTGCAAAAACATTTTTAGGTGATCAAATCGAGCAAGTGACGGGAAAATTCACACCGGGTGGTTATGTGTTGATGGCTCGCATGGAGATGACGGATCGGCCGGAGATTCCAGGAGCAGTTGCACCGCGGCCCTTTGGAGCCAACGAAGGCAAAGTCCTTGATGCAAAGTTAGCTAGTGAAATGAGTTTCTGGGCTCGGATGGGGCATCCGGATGGCTCGGTTTATAACTGGACTTCGTTTTGGGTACAGCATCCGTCATTCGCATGGCAAGCACCGTTCCTTCCCAACCTTATAGCTCACCAATGGAATCTTTTTCGAATGAACGCGACTGAATAAACCGACCAAGCTTAAAACCCAACGAATGGGGTCCCGTCATTCACTTTAAATAAATCCCCCGTTCCACCTTCAAGCTGCAATTGCAACTGAAATTTCGAATTGCCTAAGCTTTTAAGATTCACCACCTCAACAAGGCCACTGGTACGATTGAGGCGTTGCAGACTTTGGAAATTGGTTCCAGAAAAATCAAAGTTGAGAGTGATACTCTGCATGGTACCCGCC
>PLEQ01000427.1 GCA_003136475.1 Deltaproteobacteria bacterium | reverse complement strand
CGCGAAATACCCGCTTTTAGATCCCGAAGAAGAGTTTGAGTTGGCTCGGCGTCATCATGAGGACAGCGATATTAAGGCAGCCCATCGCCTGATTACAGCCAACTTGCGTCTTGTTGTAAAGATAGCGAATGAATTCAGAAAGGCACAAACCAATCTTTTGGATCTCATACAAGAAGGAAATTATGGCCTGATGCAGGCCGTCAAGCGTTTTAATCCCTACAAGGGCGTAAAACTCTCCAGCTATGCCGCATGGTGGATCCGAGCCTATATTCTCAAATATTTGATGGACAATAAAAGTCAAGTCAAAATTGCGACTACCGCGGCTCAAAGAAAGCTTTTCTATAATCTGCNNGTCTGAATATGAAACGGTGGACCCGAAAAAGATTGCGATGCGTCTAAATGTCCCGGAGCGAGACGTTCTTGAAATGCAGAAACGTCTGTTCAGTCCTGATCTTTCTTTGGAAGCGCCCATACATGACGGAGCTAGCGCCTCTTTTGGAGAAACGTTAGCCGATGATCAAAGGCAGTCGATCGATGACTTACTCGCAGATCGTCAAGTGAAGCTTATTTNNAAATTTAAGCAGAAGCTCAAGGGGCGTGATCGAGATATCTTCGAGCTGCGTTTGACGCATGAGACCCCACAAACCCTTCAAGAAATCGGCCAAAAGTATGGTATCACACGCGAACGCGTTCGGCAGATTGAGGCTCGCGTCATGCAAAAGTTAAAAGAGTTTGTCAAAGAGAAAGGGACATTAGACATCTGATTCAGTGATTTGTTAAACCTAAGAATCCATCAATTTAGATTTAGCGGAGTTCCTATGAAATTTAAGCTTTTTGTAGTCGGTCTTCTTTCGAGTTTGTCTGTTATGGCCTTTGCTGATGAGGCGGTGGTCGCCAAAGCGCAGCCATCTTTTTTCGAAAATATCATCCCGTTTCTTCTTATTTTTGTGCTCATGTATTTTCTTCTCATTCGCCCGCAAGTGAAAAAAGCTAAAGAACATGCCAGTCTGGTCAGCGGTTTACAGGTTGGAGATGAGGTGGTGACAAGCGGAGGCATCATCGGTCGAATACGGAGCATTTCAGAAGGCTTTGTAGTCCTCGATCTGGGTTCTACCACCGTGAAGGTGCTTAAGGAAAATATCAGTCGCACGTCGCATCCCAAGAGTGCTAATGGCAAAGTGGTTGTGAAAGAGACGAAAGAGGAAAAGTAAGGTGCATGCACAATATAAGGAAGCTCCGCCGGAATCGCAAACGAAGGGAATTCTTGCGCTCGACTGGCTGGAAGCTATACGCTTGAGATAGGCATCTTTGGGGGAACACGCTCTCCCAGAGTGTTTTTGCTTTTAGCGAGAAAGAGTTGAATGTTGCACAAACTTAGCATGATTCTTTTTATGTTTAGCGGTCTTGAGTGTGCCTATCTCTCAGCAGCTCCCGCTGATCCACCTGGTAGGTTGCCCGATGAGTTTGAAAGTGACGGTGGTCACACGCTGGGCTTCTCCTACGGTGGCACTTCGGCAGTTTCCGGGCTTGGCTCTGTAAAAAATAATCCTGCTATGTTGGTTTTCGAGAAGAAATATCAGATCAGTGCCGGCTATAACTGGCCATCCGTTGGTAGAGAGTTCTATCAAGCAGGGGTTATTGATTCCCAGACCTCACCGGTGGCTGCCGGTTTTACTTACACGTCCTTTAGGGAACGTTTTAAGAATCCTAATGATCTGCCCGTGGGGCCAGAGAAGTTCCAAGCCTTCTATGACTCACCTATAAAGAACCGTCTTTCGATAGCGCTGGCGCAACCTTTTACCAAGTTTAGTGCCGGAATTGGCGCGCAAATCGTCAATTCGGCAGAGAATCAAGGTGCCAAGATTGGCGTGACGATGGGCGCGGGTGTCGCGGGGCTTCTAACACCAGCCTTGCGTTTTGGCTTGTCGCTAGAAAATTTGGGTAATCGGGCGGTAAAGGATTTAGCACCTACCACGTACCGAGCTGGTTTGGCCTATTTATTGTTTGATGGCGATTGGACTGTCCATCTGGATTATCGGCAACGCCAACGAGTGAGCTCGGAGCTTGTGTCGTATACCGAACCGCAAGGGACTTCGCAAAAGTTTAGCTCATTTGAAAAGATGGCGGTTCTGTCGTCCTCCGTCCGCGTACAAGACCTTTTGCGTCTACTGGGTGGCTACGCGAGAGAGATTGCCGGTCGACGTAGCAGTCTTTCGGGAGGCGTCGCACTTGTGAATCGTAACTTTTCATTATCTTACTTACTGGGAAATCCTTATCTGGGGGATTCCTATCTTCATCAAGCGCTTAATCTCGAGTTTCAAGTAGCCTTTTGATGGACGGAAAAAATTGATTGCATCGTTCAAGATGAGTACTATGGTTTGGCGACTGGCTCCATCTGAAACAGGAATTGCTAATGCTCGGTCAGAAAAGTACGGTCAGGTTGACGCTCGGTTATAAATTGTTGATGGCTGCTACGGGGCTTATTCTTGTCGGCTTTTTGCTGGCGCATCTTTGCGGCAATCTTTTGCTATTTGCCGGAGCGGAGGCTATCAATCAGTATGCGCTCAAGCTGAGAGAGTATCCTCTTCTGTTGTGGTTGGCGAGAGGCGTCCTTCTTCTGTCGGTCTGTGGTCATATCTATGCCGGCATCAAACTGAGTCTTCTGAATAAGAAAGCTAGACCTCAGGCCTATGCCAAGGCCAAGCGGGTCAAGGCGGGTTTTGCTTCCCAGTCGATGCTTTTGAGCGGTCTTATTGTTCTTTTCTTCATAGTTTATCATCTGGCACATTTTACATTTAAATGGACCCATCGAGCGATGTTCCAATTTCTCGATGAGCACGATGTGTATTCTATGGTCTTGCTGAGTTTTAAGTCGCCGTGGGTCACTGGATTCTATGTTCTGTCCGTTATTCTGCTGATGGTTCACCTCTACCATGGCATACGAAGCATTTTTCAAACGCTCGGTTTGAACCATCCCAAATACAATCTTGCAATTAAAATTTTTGGACAGAGTTTAAGTGTTCTTTTAGCCTTCGGTTTTTTGACTCTGCCTCTTTCGGTATTTTTCAAATTTCTAGAATAGAAAAAGCACTTGNNAAGGCTAGAGTTGCGATTGCGGCTACGAACATCTGGGTTGAACAATGAAGCTTGATGCAAAAATACCTTCAGGTCCGCTAGCCGATAAGTGGAACAAACGTAAATCCGAGATGAAACTCGTGGGCACCACAAACAAGCGGCGTTTTCGCGTTCTGGTGGTGGGCACCGGCCTGGCTGGAGCTTCCGCAGCTGCGACGCTTGGTGAGCTTGGCTACAATGTGGATGCTTTTTGTTTTCAAGATAGCCCGCGTCGTGCCCATAGTATAGCGGCACAAGGCGGGATCAACGCTGCTAAGAACTATCAGAGTGATGGTGACAGCATCCATCGTCTCTTTATAGACACGGTGAAAGGTGGGGATTTTCGTTCGCGTGAAGCCAATGTCTATCGCTTGGCGCAAGTCTCAGGTTTGATCATCGACCAGGCTGTCGCCCAAGGTGTGCCCCTTGCTCGCGAGTACGGTGGCCTGCTTGCCAACCGTTCCTTTGGGGGGGCGCAAGTTTCACGGACTTTCTATGCGCGGGGTCAGACCGGACAGCAGTTGCTGTTGGGTGCGTATTCAGCCCTGAGTCGGCAAATTGGGCTTGGTGCCGTTCAAATGCACGCACGGACCGAAATGTTGGACCTTGTCTTGGTGAATGGCAAAGCCCGTGGGATTATTGTCCGGAACTTGCTTACTGGCGCAATCGAGCGGCATCTCGGTGATGCGGTTGTGCTGGCGACCGGGGGTTATGGCAACGTCTTTTTCCTGTCTACGAATGCCGTGGGTACCAATGTCACAGCCTGCTATCGGGCTTATAAACGGGGGGCTGGGTTTGCCAATCCCTGTTTCACTCAGATTCATCCGACCTGTATTCCTGTAAGTGGCCATTTTCAATCCAAACTGACTCTTATGTCAGAATCTTTGCGCAACGATGGTCGCGTTTGGGTATCCAAAAAAGCTGGGGATAAACGGGCGCCCAGTGCCGTTCCAGAAGATGAGCGCGATTACTTTTTGGAACGGAAATATCCGAGTTATGGCAACCTTGCCCCGCGTGATATNNGCTATCGAGCGACTTGGTAAGCACAAAATTGTCGAACGTTATGGCAATCTGTTTGATATGTATCAGAAGATCACGGGTGAGAATCCGTACGAAGTCCCGATGCGGATCTATCCTGCTGTGCATTACACCATGGGAGGACTGTGGGTCGATTATGACTTGCAGAGCAACATTCCAGGTCTATTTGTAATTGGTGAGGCTAATTTCTCAGATCACGGTGCCAACCGACTCGGTGCCAGTGCTTTGATGCAAGGCCTTGCCGACGGTTATTTTATTTTACCTTACACTTTGTCGAATTACCTGGCTTCCTCCCGCAATGAAAAAATTAGTGTCGATAGTCCTGAATTCCAAGCTGTGGAAACCGATGTTCGCAACCGAATCCAAGGTCTGCTTGGTATTCAAGGCAAACGTTCACCAGCCTCGTTTCATAAGGAACTTGGTAAACTGATGTGGGACTACTGTGGCATGGCTCGTTCGAAAGAAGGGCTCACTAAAGTGCTTAGCAAAATTCCTGAGCTAAGGGAGGAGTTTTATAAGAACCTTTTTATTCCGGGTTCCAATGAGGAATTCAATCAGCAAATGGAGAAAGCCGGACGGGTTGCTGACTTTCTCGAATTTGCCGAGTTGATGGCTCTCGATGCCTTGGAGAGAGAAGAGTCTTGTGGGGGGCACTTCCGCACGGAGTATCAGACCGAGGAGGGGGAGGCTCGTCGTGACGATGGCAAATTCTCGCATGTGACGGTGTGGGAGTATCAGGGGGGCGAGCGTCCTTTGAAACATAAAGAGCCACTGGTGTATGAAAATGTTGAAATGGCCACCAGGAGTTACAAATGAAACTCAAATTGAAAGTTTGGCGTCAAAAAAATGCCGGCGATAAGGGACGATTTGAGAACTACAGCATTGATGAAGTCAGTGCTGATATGTCTTTTTTGGAAATGCTGGATCTGGTGAATGAGCAGCTCTTAGCTCAGGGCAAGGACGCCATCGCGTTTGATCACGACTGCCGAGAGGGTATTTGCGGGGCTTGTTCGTTGATGATCAATGGTATTGCCCACGGTCCTGAAGCCGCGACAACTGCGTGCCAGCTTCATATGAGACATTTTGAGGATGGCTCTGAGCTTTGCATAGAACCCTGGCGAGCCGCTGCCTTTCCCATTGTCAAGGATCTGGTCACGGATCGTAGCGCCTTTGATCGGATCATCCAAGCAGGCGGTTTTATTTCAACGAATACCGGTGGTGCGCAAGACGCCAATAACGTTCTGGTCTCTAAAACAGACTCCGACAAAGCGATGGATGCCGCGGCGTGCATCGGTTGTGGGGCCTGTGTCGCAGCTTGTAAAAATGCTTCCGCCATGCTGTTTGTCTCTGCCAAAGTCGCTCATTTGGCATTATTGCCGCAGGGTAAGCTTGAACGTTCCCAGCGTGTTCTTGCCATGGTGGGGCAAATGGAGCGCGAAGGCTTTGGGGGCTGTACGAATACCTTGGAATGTGAAGCAGTTTGTCCCAAATCCATCAGTGTCACAAATATTGCAATGCTCAATCGCGAGTTCATCAAAGCGGCCCTGTTGACTGAGGAAAGCTAAGGACTTCACGGTTGCATATTCATGCTCCCAAGAATAAACTACCACGACTTTGATCCTGCCCTCTTGGATCGGATGTTTGGATTTTCACCACAACAAGTCTTCAAAGGATACTATATGCNNACTGATGGGCGCTCTGCGGCGCAGTTGAGACCTGTTCGAATCGTTCCCAATTTTACAAGTTTCGCTGATGGCAGTGTTCTCATCGAAACAGGCGATACTCGTGTCCTGTGCACGGTAAACGTTGAGGATATGGTTCCTAATTGGTTACGGAATTCAAAAATTCCGCAGGGCTGGCTTACTGCGGAATATTCCATGTTACCAGGCTCGACACCGACGCGTACCAAACGCGAACGCGGACATATTGGGGGACGCACTCAAGAAATTCAACGCCTTATTGGTCGAAGCCTGCGAGGCATTCTGGATCTTAATAAAATTCCGGATATGACTTTTATCGTCGATTNNCGATTGTGATGTTCTGCAGGCTGACGGCGGCACACGAACCGCTGCCGTCACGGGTGGCTACGTTGCTGTGCAGTTGGCTATTGCCAAGCTTTTACGTGAAAACCGCATCAGACATAATCCGATCAAGGAAGCTGTGGCAGCGGTATCGGTAGGGATCAAGAACGACGAGGTTCTCGTCGACCTCAACTATCATGAAGATAGTCAAGTTGATCTCGATATGAACGTTGTGATGACGCAGGGCGGTAAGTTGCTAGAGATTCAAGGTACTGCTGAAAAATCAGCATTTACCAAAGAACAAGTCATCACCATCATTAACGCTGCAGAAGGTGCCTTAAAATCGACCTTTGACTTGCAAAAGGCTGCAAGTGAAGGCCAGGTCGTCGAAGGCTAGTCTCTCCCTCTGCTAGGCTCCGCCTGAGCCGCTCGCTCCATGGCACTTCTTATACTTTTTCCCGGAACCACAAGGACACGGATCATTTCTCCCGACTTTTTCAGTTTCCCGTCGCACGGGTGCTGTCGTCGTGGGGTTTCGCTTGGGAACATTTGCGGGATGTGATTGAGTGCCATGATAGATGAGTTTTTCATCTTCCTGATTTTGCGAAGAAGGTAAGGCCTTCACGGGCGAACGGAGCGGTTCCGGTGAAGGATGATTGAATTCCAGATCAGCGCCAACATCTTCTTCACCTCCTCCATCTTCTTCGGAAGCATTCAAGAAAGAGGGGATCTGCGAGGCCTCTGGCATAGGCATGTTGATTAAGGTGAGTGTTGTCTCGTCTTCTATGCGTCCGACTAGCAAAGCAAAAAGACTAAAGGCTTCTTTTTTGTATTCTTGCAGCGGGTCGCGTTGCCCGTAGCCGCGGAGACTCACAGAGTCTTTCAGGGCGTCCATCCCTAGAAGATGTTCTTTCCAGGCTTGATCCAGAATTTGCAAATAGACGTAACTTTCGATCTGCTTCATGGTTTCTTTACCAAGAACGGTTTCTTTCTGCTTGTAGGAATTGAATACCTGTTCAGAACAAGCTGACAGGATTTGATCGAAGTTGGTTTCTTCGGCGCTAAGCTTATTCAAATCAAAATTCAGTCTGAAGGTCCCGTGCAAATCTTTCAGGATCGCAGCAAAGTCCCAGCGTTCCGCATCGAGGCTCTCAGGGGAATATTTTGCGATAATCTCCCCTAAAAGATTTTCAACACGTGGTATCAGAAAGTGGATATCAGCCTTACCCAATAAAGCTTCGCGTCGACGATCGTAAATCACCTGCCTTTGCTGATTCATGACATCGTCGTATTCAATGAGGTTTTTACGGCTGGAGAAGTTTTGCTCCTCCACCCGTTTTTGCGCTTTTTCAATGGCACGAGTGACCATTGGCGAAACAATCGATTCGCCTTCTTTCATGCCAAGACGGGCCATAATCGAGGAAAGGCGGTCAGACGCAAAAATACGCATGAGGTCGTCTTCTAGCGAAAGGAAGAACTTGGATTTACCAGGATCTCCTTGGCGACCGGAGCGACCTCGCAGCTGGTTGTCGATNNATGTCGGTACCGCGTCCAGCCATATTCGTCGCGATGGTGACACGGCCAGTCTTACCAGCATCGGCAATGATCGTGGCTTCGCGAGCATGATTTTTGGCATTGAGTACATCATGCGGTATAGCTCTCTTCTGCAAAAGAGAAGATAAGAGCTCACTTTTCTCAACTGAGACCGTACCGACCAGAATCGGTTGCCCCTTCTTTTGAGCCTGTTCGATCTCATCAGCAATCGCATTATATTTTTCACGTGCAGTTCGATACACAGCATCTTCCGCGTCATCCCGAACCATGTTTCTATTGGTCGGAATCACCACAACGTCGAGATTGTAGATTTTGTTAAATTCGACAGCTTCCGTATCGGCAGTACCGGTCATGCCGGAAAGCACTTCATAAAGTCGGAAATAGTTTTGAAAAGTAATGGTAGCGAGAGTCTGTGTCTCTTGCTGAATGGGAACATGTTCTTTCGCTTCAAGGGCGCCATGGAGGCCATCGCTATAGCGACGGCCAGGCATCAAGCGGCCAGTAAATTCATCGACAATGATAACCTGACC